>SYEN01000421.1 GCA_005800795.1 Burkholderiales bacterium
AACGACCAGAACACCGACACCGCGAACAGGTTGAAGACGCTGATCCACACAAAAAACACCTGCGCGGTGATGCCCAGTGCGATGCCTTGCGTCAGAAACAGCCAGAACACCACAATGTTGATTACGAAGAAATGATACACGGCGGGAATGAACACCCGGCGCGGCAGCCGGGCCACCAGCGCGCCATAGATGGGCATCATCGCCAGCATCACGAAAAAGGTGATGGCAAAGAGCTTGGGCAGATTCTTGATGCCGCTGGCCAGCCCCATTTCATCGCGTACCGGCCGCAGCACGTAATAGCCCGCGAGAAGGCAAAAGAAGTACGCGAAGGACCACAGCAGCGCACATATCTCGCCCGGCTTTACGGCGACGAGTTTGGCGAGTAGTGGGTGGACAGGCGTGGTGCCGGGAATACTCATGTGCGGCACCTTACCGCAAAGCAGCGGTGCCAGGCGGCATCGTCAGTTCGCCACCACCGTTGTGCGATGCATCAGTCGCGGTAACGATTCGGGATAGTCAAACGTGGCCTTGTGCTGCGTGCTGCAATCGTCCCACATCACCAGATCGTGCTGGCGCCAGTTGTGGCTGTAACGAAATTCCGGCTTGATGCAGTGCGCAGTAAGCTCGCGGATGAGATCGCGGCTTTCGTCCGGCGGTATGCCGACGATGCGCGAGGTGTAGCCTTCGGTGACGTAAAGGCATTTGCGGCCGTTCACCGGATGCACGCGCACCACCGGATGCGTAGCCTCGGGGTCGGCCTTGACGGCGTCGTTGTAATCCTTCTTGAGGCCGGAATCCTGCGTTTGCTGCAACCGATGCATGATGCTTTGCACGGCCATCAGGCCGTCGAGCCGATTTTTCATTGCCTGCGGCAGCGTTTCGTAAGCCTTGGACACGCTGACAAAATGCGTATCGCCCAGCACACGGCCATCTTCCCTCACCGGCACTTGCAGCGCGCGCAGCGCCGATACGGCGTGCGGATTGGCGAGATAGGCGCCGTCGGTGTGCCAGAAAATTCCCGCATCGTAGCTGCCGATGTGCTGGCCGTTCTGCTTGATATTGGAGATTACAAATATTTCCGGATGTTCGACGTGTAACTGCTTGGTGATTTTTAATTTGCGCAGTTCGCCAAAACGCGCGCTGAAGCGGATGTGATCTTCATCACTGAGTTGCTGGCCGCGAAAGTAAAGCACTTCGTGCTGATAAAACGCCGCATGGATTTGCGCGAAGGTGGCGTCGTCGAGCGGCTTGGTGAGATCGGCGCCGATGACTTCCGCGCCGAGCGCCGCGCCGGTGGCTTTGATTTGCAGAGTGGTGGCCATGAGGGAGTTGTTGAAGCTGATTGAAATTGGGTGTTTATTTAGCGGCATGTCATGCCACGTGTCAATCACGTTTCCAGAATGCGCAACGCCGCGTTTGCGGCGGCGATCTGCTACGATGCTCGCGGAATATTCCGTTCGGGAGATATCATGGTTTTGAATCAAACTTTGCGGATAGCCGCGGTCTGCTGCGTGATTGCCGCCGGTCATGGGCAGGCGCAAACCCGCGCGACGCCGGCAGATGCCACAAAATACCCCTCGCGCGTGGTGCGTCTGCAGGTCGGCTACGCGGCGGGCGGCGCGGTGGACGTGTCTGCGCGCGTTATTGCGCAAAAATTGACCGAGAGTTTCGGCCAGTCGTTCATCGTAGAAAATCGCCCTGGCGCCGACGGAATCGTTGCCAGCGACTACGTGGCCAAGGCTGTGCCCGACGGCCATGTGCTGGCGTATATCAGCGCTGGTCATACCATGAATCCTTCACTCCATCCGAAATCGCTGCTGTATCACCCGGTGCGCGATTTCGCGCCGGTGTCGATGATCGCCACCGGCACGCAAACGCTGGTGGTCAATCCGGCGTTGCCGGTGAAAAGCCTTAAGGAACTGGTGGCGCTGGCGAAAGCGCGGCCGGGGCAGATCAACTTTGCCTCCTCCGGCGCGGGCGGGCCCATGCACCTTTCCGGCGAATTGTTGAAGCTGCACGCGGGCATCGATATTGTGCACGTGCCCTACAAAGGCGGCGGCCCGGCGTTGAACGACGTCATTGGTGGTCAAATCGAAATGACCTTCATCGGCGCGCCGGCGAGCATGCCGCACATCAAATCCGGCCGCTTGCGAATTCTTGCAGTGTCATCGGCCAAACGCGTCGCTGCGTTGCCGGAAGTCCCCACAGTGGCGGAATCGGGCTACCCCGGTTTCGATGTCGGCGCGTTGTACGCCGTGCTCGCGCCCGCAAGCACGCCTGCGGCCATCGTCAACCGCCTGAACAGCGAACTCGCCAAAATCGTCGCGCAGCGTGATATTCGCGAGCGCCTGCACGGATTGGGACTGGAAACCGTGGGGGGCACGCCGGAACAACTCGGAGCCTTCATGACGGTTGACGTGGAAAAGTGGATCAAGCTCGTGCAGAAGGTCGGGTTGCAGACAAATTGAGTCGTAGTGCACGTTCAGTCGTTGTCGCCAGTCTGTCCGTCAATATAAAGCCACCGACCGTCCTGCCGCACAAAACGGCTGGTTTCGTGCAGCCGCTGCGCGCGGCTATTGACGCGGCAACGGGCGACGAATTCGACGATGCCGGCGTCGCCGCTGGTTTCGGTATGGCGCACCTCCAGGTCTATCCACTTTTGCGGCGGCAGTTCGAGTTCACCGGGCGCGGTTGACGGGTGCCAGGTGGCGAGCAAATAGTCGATCAGACCGAGCGCGTAGGCACTGTAGCGCGAGCGCATCAGCGCTTCAGGCGTGGGTGCATGGATGCCGTTTTTTAGCCCGGCATGCCAGGTGCCGCAGCAGTCGTTGTAGGGTAGATCGCTGCGGCATGGGCAAGGAGCGTGGGCGGATTTTACTGACAAGGGATGTATAAAATATTCAATTAAAACAGATACTTACCGTGATTCCTCAGAGTGCAATTACGCTTCGCTTAAAATACTGCTGTCGATCTCAGGCTGGTCAGTCTACCGCGTCTGAACCCCCAAATCATTCATTTCCAAGGAGCGCTACCAATGGCAAACGATAACCAATCCGTATTAGGCGTCACCCTGCAACTCGCGCGTTGGATCGCCGGGCTGACATACAAAGATTTGCCTGCTCGTGCCAGGGACGTGGTGCGGCTGGCGATATTCGATACCGTGGGCTGCGGCGTGTATGGTTACCAGACGCCGTGGACGCAGGCGTTGTTGAAGTGGGTACAGGCCAGTGGCGGCAAGGGGCGGGCGCGCGTGTGGAATGATGCGCAGCCGACCTTGCGCGCAGCCGATGCGGCGATGGTCAATGGTACGTCGGCGCACGCCTTCGAGCTGGACGATTATCACAATGCCAAGCTGCATCCGGGCGCAGTGGTGATTCCTGCGGCACTGGCGCTGGCGGAGGAGCACAACGTTTCCGGTGAGCGGCTGGTGACGGCGATTGCGGCAGGCTATGAAGTGATGATTCGCTCGAGCCTCGCGCTGGAACCATCCGCGGCGCGGCTGCGCGGTTGGCATTTGACTGGCGCCTGCGGGCCGTTCGGTGCTGCCGCGGCTTGCGCAGTGCTCCTGGGGCTGGATGCCGAGCGCACCGCCTGGGCGCTGGGTCTTGCGGGTACGCAGGGCGCCGGTCTGTGGGCGTTCAATGCGGACGGTGCCATGAGCAAGCGGCTGCACGCAGGCAAGGCGGCGCATTCTGGCGTGCTGGCGGCGGAATTGGCCGCGCTGGGCTTTACCGGCCCGACGCAGATTTATGAAACCGGCGATGGTGGCTTCTTGAAAGCGTTTTCGGACAAATCGAACGTAGCACCGCTGACGCATGAACTGGGCAAGGTGTATCACCTCGATGCGGTCTCGATCAAACCGTATTCCTGCTGCGGCAGCACGCATGCCTACATCGATGCCGCGCTGCAATTGCGCAGCAGGTTGGGGGGGCAGTGGGATGCGGCGCGTCCCGTACAGGTGGGTATGAGCAAGGTGGTGGACGTGCAGTGCGGTTTTGATTACGCGCCGAGCAGCGCGTTGAATGCGCAGATGAGTTTGCGTTACTGCCTCGCGGCGGCACTCAATGATGGACAGGTGTTGCCCGCGCAATTCAGCGAAGAAAAAATGCACGATCCCGCGCTGGGCAAGCTGGCGGCACATCTGGAGTTGGTGGATGACCCGGCGCTCGACAAACTCTATCCGGTGCATTTCGCGGGGTGGGTGGCGGCGAAAAAAGGCAATGACTGGATGCGCGTGGATATTCTCGATCCGACCGGTTCGCTCGCTGCGCCGATGGATGCCGCCGCTGTGAGCCGCAAGTTTGCGGGAAACAATCCGCAGTTGGCGGTGGATAAAATTGCTGCGGTGGCGTTGCATATGGAGAAGCACACGGCGCGGGAGTTGATTGATTTGTTGACGCCGGTGACGGTGGCACGTGCTGCGGCGTAGTTGGCGGGGTTCACACCACGTTACAATCCGGCCTTTACGGTCAGACGGAATATACGGAATTCACCATGTCGATGATGTTGCTTGATCAGGAAACCAAGGACGCGTTGCAGCAGTTGTATGGCGAAACCATCGAGGCGATGGAGCTTGCCAAAAAAAGTCCCGATCTGGATGATCTGGCGGCGGTGTTTGCGGTGGCGTTGCTTAAGCTGGGATTGGCTACCGGCTTCATTGAGCAAAAATATCCAGGCTTCGCCAAGGATGTCGAGGAAAAACGTCAGCGCGTGATCACGGCATTGCAGCAGGAACAGGTGGCGAAACACTGATGCGGGCATGGACGCTGAAAGTGGGGCCAAAGCTTGCGTTGCGCGCATTGTTGCTCGCCGCTGCTGCGGTGACGTGCGGCGGCGCCTGGGCGCAGACGCCAGCCTATCCAGCGAAGCCGCTGCGCATCATTGTGCAGTTCGGCCCCGGCAGTACCATCGATATCATCGCGCGCATCATTGGGCCGAAGATGCACGAGGGTCTCGGCCAACCGGTTATCGTCGAAAACCGCGCGGGTGCGGGCGGCGCCATCGGCATGGAGGCGGCCGCCAAAGCTGCGCCTGACGGCTACACTCTGGCCATCGGCGCCACGGGCCCATTGGTAATTAATCCGCTGTTGTATACGAAATCGCCGTTTGATCCGGTGCGCGATTTCGCGGCGGTGTCGCAGGTGGCGCACGGGCCGGCGGTGTTGGCGGTGCATCCGTCGATTCCGGCGCGCAATGTCAAGGAACTGGTGGCGCTGGCCAAAGCGATGCCGCAGCAGTTGAACTATGGGTCGCCCGGTGTGGGCACCAGTCCGCATCTTGCGGGCGAGTTGTTCCAGATGGTATCGGGCACGCGTATGGTGCATGTGCCGTACAAAGGCAACGCCGAGGCGATCACCGATTTGATCGGCGGCCATTTAAGCATTGTCTATACGGGCGTGCCGCCGGTGGCGGCGCTCGCCAAGGCGGGCCGGGTGCGCTTGCTGGCGACCACTGGAACTGCGCGCCTGCCGGGTATGCCAGATTTGCCTACGATCGCCGAGGCCGGTTTGCCTGGCGCAGAAGTCGCGATCTGGTACGGCCTGGTGGTGCCGTCAGCTACGCCTTCCGCCGTGATCGGCCGGCTGAATACCGAAGTGAATCGCGTGGGCGGGCTGGCTGATGTGCGTGAACGTTTTTCGCAACAGGGTATCGAAGTGAAAACTGGCACAGCTGACGCGTTTTCGGTACTGGTGCGTGACGAACTCGTGAAGTGGGGCAAAGTGATCAAGTCCGCCAACATCAAGGTCGAGTAGTCCGTGTCACAACCCATCTATCTCGACAATGCCGCCACCACGCCAGTTGACCCGCGTGTGCTGGATGCCATGCTGCCCCATCTGAAGGGCGATTTCGGCAATCCGGCAAGCGGCACGCATGGTTACGGGCAAACGGCGGCGCGGGCGGTGGAGCGCGCGCGCGAGCAGGTGGCGGCATTGCTCAATGCCGGTACGGACGAAATCGCGTGGACTTCCGGCGCTACCGAGTCGAACAATCTGGCGATCAAGGGCGCGGCGTTTGCGAATGTTTCACGCGGTAAACACTTGGTGACGGGTGCCACCGAGCACAAGGCGGTGCTCGACACCATGCACTGGCTGGAGACGCAGGGTTACACCGTCACCTATCTGAAGCCAGAACGTAACGGTTTGATTTCATTGGATAAATTTGAATCGGCCTTACGCCGCGATACGGTGCTGGCGTCGATAATGCTGGTCAACAATGAAATCGGAGTGGTTCAGGATGTAGCTGCGCTGGGCAGACTCTGCCGCGCGCACGGCGTGCTGTTTCACGTGGATGCCGCGCAGGCCACGGGCAAGCTGCCGATTGACCTTGCGACGCTACCCGTGGATCTGATGTCGCTCACCGCACATAAAACCTATGGTCCGAAAGGGGTTGGCGCCCTTTATGTCCAGCGCAAGCCTCGCATTCGGCTTGAAGCTCAGATTCATGGCGGCGGGCATGAGCGCGGCATGCGTTCGGGTACTTTACC
>SYEN01000422.1 GCA_005800795.1 Burkholderiales bacterium
AATGTTGGTTTGGAAAGCTATGCTGTCGATCACCGCGATAATGTCAGAAATTTTGCGCGAGCTTTCCTGAATCTCATTCATGGTGACAACGACTTCACTCACCACCCGCCCGCCTTGTGCCGCCACGGCGTTCGCGCTCTTCGACAGCGCGTTGGCCTTGCGCGCGCTTTCAGTATTCTCGCGCACCGCCGCTGTCAATTGCTCCATGCTCGACGCCGTTTGTTCCAGCGTCGATGCCTGCTCCTCGGTGCGCTGGGACAGGTTAGCGTTGCCTGAAGCCACCTCGGATGCCGAGGTGTGGATCGCATCCGCGCTCACCCGGATGTCGCTCACCATGCGCGTCAGATTTTCAATCATGGCCCGCATCGCAGTCAACAATTTACCGAATTCACCGGAACCATCGGTTTGTATTGTCGCCGTCAAATCGCCCGATGCGACGTGACGCGCCACCCGTACGGCTTGCTCGAGGGGTTCTGCCACCGCGCGCACCGTCATGTACCAGAGCCCCAATACCATCGATATCGTAATAACCGACAACGTCACAGTCACTATGCGCGTAATGCCGGTAAGATGAAGCATACCTATCGCGCCCATCGCAGCGTCCATCGCGATCAAAATTGATACCCTCAGCGCCAGCTTCCCTTTCATGGTCATATGCGCGCCTTTCGTTCGGATGATCGGATCAAAAAAAAACCGGCGAGGTCCGGACTCACGCCGGCAAGACCTTACGCAACACACCCAGCAGCGCCTCAGGATCAAACGGTTTGACAATCCAGCCCGTCGCCCCCGCCGCACGCCCCCTGGATTTCATCTCGGGTTGCGATTCGGTGGTCAACAAAATGATCGGCACGAACTTGTAGGCCTCGAGCTTGCGCAGCTCCGCCACCAGCTCAATGCCGGAACGCCCGGGCATGTTGACATCGGATATCACCAGGTCGAAGCGTTGCTTCTGTGCATTGAGCAAAGCTTCGTCGGCATTACCGGCCTCGGTCACCACGTGACCCGCTGATGTGAGCGTGAAATTGACCATCTGACGCATCGTCATCGAGTCGTCAACAATCAGAATATTCGACACAACTGTTCCTAAAATAACTCCACATCCACGGTTTTTGCCTTGCCGGAGACGAGGTCGTCGCGAACTTTGACTGGCACTTCTGCCAGGGCGCCCGCCGCAGGTGTGATACCCGCCGCGCGTGTTTTCGCTGCCACTTCCGAAATGCTTGCCGACGCCGCCGCCAGCAGCGGCGACTTGATATGTTCGAGCTTCTGGTGCGTGATGTCCTGATACTGCATGGCGACAATGATCTGGTTGATATCGGCGCGCACTTCCTTGCCCAGCGTGGTGATTTTTTCCAGCGTGCCGGTGACCTCGCGCGCCTTTTCCATGGTCGCGATATTCAGTTGCGAGACATCCACCTTGGCCTGCACCGCGGCCATGCGCACGTTATCGCTGGACTTGCTGAGTTCTTCGTAGGTGCGGCCCATCACCTCGCGGATCTGCTCCAGACCGTCGCGTATGCGCCGCGTGAGTTCGTGTGCCGAGGTGCTGGTTTCGCGGATGCGATCAGCGATTTCTATGAACCAGCGCGTGTCGGTCGACTGATCGCGATTGGCCGCCACCGTGGAATCCAGAGCGAGCTTGCGGATGCGTGCCGCCATGTTGCGCAGTTCGTCGGGCATTTCGTCAATGGCCAGCGAATGTTCGCGCACCATGTCCTGATGCCGCGACATTTCCTCCGATGCCTTGGAAAATCCATCATACGCCCAGTCACGGTATCGAGCTGCTTTTCGTACGCCTTGATGAAATCCGGCAGCGACAGCCAGGTAGAGCCGCCCGCCCCGTCGGAATTGCTTTTCAGCAAGCGCAGTGCATCGTCCATTTGCTGGCCGGTTTTGTTCATCACCACTCGAAAACTGTTGCCGATGCTGGCCGCCGCCGACTCGGACTGCGTGGTGACTTCGTCGAGCATCGCACGCACCTGTTGCAGATTGCTGGTTGCCGCCTGCGAAGTGCCCAGCCATTGTCCAAGCATGTCGCGCAACGCCGCCGCCGAGTCCGAAGCGCCGCTGGCCTGGCGCTGCTCTGCGCCCTGCGCGGCTGCACCGCGTGCGCGCAAATTGTCGGTCAGGCTCCTGATTTGCAGATAAATCACATACACACCGATCCCCGAAAACAGCAGCGACACCAGCGCCACCCACAGCGGCATTGCCCATACCCCCCAAACCCACGGCACCAGCACCGCCGCGCTGCAGATCAGCAGAATTTTGACCGGGCTTTCCGTCTTGCCATCGTCGAGCATGATGTGCATGCGTCAGTCTCCCAGCACTACGTCTAGCGCCAGCAGCGAAATCAGTTCGCGCAAGCGTTGGGATGCGCGCACGACGCGCACAGATTTGCCTTCTTCGCGCGCGCGCACCGCCACCACTGCCAGCAACTGCGCCAGCGCGGTATCGGGCCGCGCCACCGCTGCGGCATCCAGCTCCAATTGATCGCCCGTGCCCTCCAACGCCGCACGTACCGCCGCCCATACCTCGGCAATATCGCGGATGCTTGCGTCGGCACTGAGCGTGTAAGTCGATGAGGTCACGTTACGATCATTCTGGTTGGCGCGGCGGCACTGAGGCGATGGTTGACCATCAACCCCGTATTGCCGAAGATTACAAATAGGTAAATCAGCAGGTTAGAAGAAAAGTTACCTACGTTACACGGTCGAATTATAAACGCCACCAGGTGTCCGACCGCGAAATCCCGGCCCGCAAACATAAATAATGCGGCAGAAACTGCTTAATAAAAAGTCGTTTTAAAACAAATACTTACAAACGACCGGGCGCCCTACCCGCAGTCGGCTGACTGCTAAGCACGGCGCAAATCCTGCATAGTGCGGGCGTATTGACCGTCCTTGCGTTTCAACGCGCGCGTTACTGCTTTGGTCGCGCCGAAGGTCGGAACAATCGCCGAATGTTTGCCGGCGCCGCCGATCACCGCGACCAGCAGTTCATCGGCACTGTGCACCATCGGCACCGGCGCATCCATTCCGGCGTTCTTGAAAGCGGAGGCAAACGCGACGCGAAACCGCCGGTCGATGTTTTCCTGCGAAAACGTGCCGAGCGGAATTTTGGCGTTTTCGGTGAGAAATTTCTTTACATCTTTCTTGCTGATGCCGTCGTTGGCGATGGTCGCCGCGTGCTCCGGCCCCATGATGATCAACGGTTGCGCCTCCGGGTAATACACGTCATTCATACCGGTGGAAATCAGCGTGCCGGCGACGGTTTTCAGAATACCGATGCCGGAAATGCTTTCGTGATCGTTCACGTTATGCGGGCACTCGCCGCCAACTACCGTGACGCAAGTCGCCTCCTTTGGAAAACCGCGCTCGACGTGCAGCGGCTCCCACGGATTGCGCTCCTCGTTTTCCGCCACACAGAACGAATACTTTGCCGGCGAGCCGAAGGTCGACATATCGCCCAGCGCCGGAATCGCCCCGCCAATATTCAATAAAATCAACCGGATGGCTCGGCCTATGGTAGCGTTGCTATGGGTACCGGGGCCGAATGCGTTGTGGCCGCTGTTCATATTCAGCTCTTTCGCGCCAGGGCCGTTTACGATCATCAGCGGCGCGCACATATGCGTGGTCGCCTGAATGCCATAGAGGTTAAACGACTCGTCGCACATCGCCTCCACCGCCAGTACGATCAGTGGAAAATACGCCGGCTTGCAACCGGCCATCACCGCATTGGCCGCCAGCCGCAGCGGTGTCGCCTCGCCGTAACGCGGTGCAATCTTGGCCACCGGCTCGTTCCATGGCCGATCACAGTATTCGAGCATCGCCGCCACGCGTGCCTCCGTCGGCGGAATCAACGGCAGGCCGTCACCCCAGCCTTTTTCCAAATACAACTCGTTGATCGCGAAGAAATCATCTTTGGCTTCGAGGCTTGCGTCCGGTGCTTTCAACAAATCCGCGAGATCACTCACTTACTGTGCTCCTTGATCAACTTCACAAATTCAGGAATTGCCACTTCAGCGCGTCCTTCAACCTTTTCCAGCGAAATGCCACCCAGAGGATGCGGGATCACAATCAAAGGCAAATCCGCCACGCCAAACACGCGCGACTGCGCCTTGCCCAGCTTCAGGAACGGATCGGTACAAATCACCGCCGTCACCAACCCGCGCTTACGCAACTCTGTCATGTCGTGGACACTCCACGACGTGCAGGAGCCTCAATCGGCCATGGCACTAATCACGCAATCGGCCTTCTCTGTCAGTTCGTCCAGCACATTTTTCGCGGCAGCTACAGACGGCGAGGGCTTGCGTAGCGACACCACCGACGCCACCTTCATCTGCGCCCTCACCCCCTCGACAATAAACTTCAACAAGTGATCGGCATTGCCCTTGCTGTTGTCGAGCACGCCCAAGCGTATGCCGTCCACCCTTAAATCGCGCTGCCTGCCACTGGCAGTGGGAGTCGGCGGCGGCGCCTCGGGGATGACAAGTCTCACCATCGCACTCATTTCGATGTTCCTTTTTGGTGCATTTTGCGTTACGCAGCCGCGCTGTACTCGCTCGGGTCGAAATCCAGCTCGATTTTGGCGTCGTTAGGATCGAAGAAAAACAGCTGCCACGTGCCGTACGCCGGCAATTGACGCAGGTCGTATTCAATACCTTTCGACTTGAGCTTGGTCAGCATGGCGGGCAAATCGCGCCCGGTGAACGCCATGTGATCGATCACGCCTTTCACCAGTACGTCCTTTTGCTGCCCCGCAATGACGTGCAGGATGGGCTCGTTGCCGTCGCGCGCGTACAACCATGCCCCTGGGAACTTGAATGGCGGCCGCGCGCCCGGATGCAGATCGAGATACTCAGCGTAGAACGCCAACGTCTGGTCGAGTTTGTCGGTAAGGATAGTGAAGTGGTTCATCGCGGTTGCTGGCATAACAGCTCCTAAAATTTATCAATTGAATCAATTAGTTATAAAAAGCACCGACTGTCTCGTCCGTGGTCGCTACCGCATTTGCAAATTGACCACCCCCGCGCCGCCCAATTTCACCAGCGTTTCGGCAGCGGCAGCGCCAAAGCGCTTGGCGAATCTCTCGGCGACGTTTTCACGGGGCGTGAAATCGACAATATCCTCGGCCTTGATGACGTCGCGCGCCACCTGCTCGGCGTTACCGAGCGCATCGGCCAGCCCCAGCTCGATGCTTTTTTGCCCCACCCACACCAAGCCCGAGAACATCTCCGGCGTTTCTTTCAGGCGCTTGCCGCGGCCCTTACGCACGACATCGATGAACTGCTCGTGAATCTCCGTGAGCATTTGTCTGGCATGGCCTTTCTGCTCATCATTCAGTGGCGAAAAAGGGTCGAGAAAACCCTTGTTTTCACCCGCTGCCAGCAGCCGCCGTTCGACGCCCAGCTTTTCCATGGCACCGGTGAAACCGAAACCGTTCATCAGCACACCTATCGAGCCGATCATGCTCGCTTTATTGACATAAATTTTGTCTGCCGCCACAGCAACGTAATAACCGCCCGACGCGCACACATCTTCCACTACTGCGTATAGCGGCGTTTCGGGATACTTCGCGCGCAGGCGCTTGATTTCATCGTTGATATGCCCTGACTGCACCGGGCTGCCGCCGGGGCTGTTGATGCGCAAAATTATGCCCTGCGTGCGCTTGTCCTTGAACGCTTCAGCAAGACCCTGCATCACCATGTCGGCGCTTGCCGCCGAACCCGGCGCGATGACACCGTTGACTTCCACCAATGCGGTATGTTTGCCGGTGCCAGCACTGCTGTCCTTTTTGCCGAACCAGCCCATGGCGATCGCCAGCACAACGAACAAATAGCCGAAAATCAGGAATTTGAAAAAAATGCCCCAGCGGCGCGCGCGGCGCTGTTCGTCCACTGCCGCCAGCGCAAGCTTTTCAAGCACGCTGCGTTCCCAACCCGTATGATTTTCAGACATCGTGAATATCCTTAATGAGTAACACCTGCCCGCCGCGTTCTTCAACCGCCACGGGCACCAGACGTTTTCCGGTGCACGGGCCCGTCACACACTCGCCTGAGTAAGGCAGGTAAATCGCGCCGTGCGTCGAGCAGATCAAGTATAGCTTGGAATAATCAAAAAACGCGCCGTCGGTCCAGTCCAGTTGCACTGGCACATGTGCGCAGCGATTGAGGTAGGCGTGAACCTTGCCGTCGAAACGCACCACGAAGGCAGGCGCATCACCGCCGGCAGCCGGCACACTAAAACGCACGCCGGGGCCACCGCTGACCAACGCGCCGCTATCGCAGATCACGCGTGCGTCTTCAGCCATTGCGACAATTCCATGAAATTATCCAGACACGCCAGCGGCGCGTGCTTGAGCAGATTCTCACGCGGATGTGCACCGTACGCTACACCCAGCCGCGCTACATCCGCCGCCGCCGCCATTTCCATGTCGTGTGAGGTGTCGCCGATCATCAGTGCGCGTTCACGGCCAACGTTCAATTCGTCTAGTAACCACAGCAGCATATCGGGGTGTGGTTTGGTAAAACCTTCGTCACCGCAGCGTGTGGCGTGAAAAACATCCCGCAGTCCGGTAGCCTCCAGCGCACGATCCAGTCCGCGGCGGCTTTTGCCAGTGGCCACCGCCAGCGTGAAGCCCAGCCCATGCAGCGCGTGCAGTGTTTCAACGGCGCCCGTGAACAAAGTGGTCTCGCGATCCTGCCGCACAAAGTGGTGGCGATAACGTTCGAGTAAAGCCGGGTAGCCCGACGCTGGATAATCCGGCAGCAGATATTTCAGCGAATCAGCCAGTCCCAGCCCGATCACATAGCGCGCACTGGCCTCGCTGGGTACTGGCAATTCCAGATCGGCACAGGCTGCGCGCAGCGACGACGAAATCGACGCCGCAGAATCCATCAGCGTGCCGTCCCAATCAAAGACAAGCAAATCAAACTGTTTGGGCATGTTCCTGCTTCAAGTAATCAAGACATTTCTGCAAATCATCCGGCAGCTTCGCTTCAAAACGCAGCTCGGCACCGGTGTCCGGGTGCGCGATGCGCGCCCGAAATGCATGTAAAAACATTCTTCTAAGTATTTGTTTTTTTTGGGTTTTATTTAACTCAAAATCGCCGTATTTATCGTCTCCGGCAATCGGAAAATCTAGGTGTGCCAGATGCACGCGGATCTGATGCGTGCGGCCGGTTTTTAACTCGGCCTCCAGTAAGCTGAAGGGCGGATCAGCGCGCGGCCAGCTTTCACGCAAGCGAAATATCGTATGCGCAGCCTGTCCCTCATCGTTCACCGACACGCGCCGCTCGCCATTCGCCAGTAAATATTTTTGCAGTGGCGCCTTTACCGTGCGCTTTACATCTCGCCAGTGGCCGCGCACCAACGCGAGGTAAATTTTCTGCACCCGCCCCTCGCGCAACTGTTCGTGCAACGCCACCAGCGTTGAACGCTTTTTGGCAAACATCAGCACACCAGAGGTGTCGCGATCCAGCCGGTGCACCAACTCCAGAAATTTCGCTTCGGGCCTTGCCTCACGTAGTTGTTCGATCGCGCCGAGACTGATGCCACTGCCGCCATGCACTGCCAAGCCTGAAGGCTTATTGATAACCAGCAGCGCCGCGTCTTCATACAAAATATCGAACTTCACGCGCGCGCCCCATTTTGGGGCGCCGGATGTGCCGTGAGCCGAGCCTTGCGAAACACGTACTGGCGGCACCCGCACCCGGTCTCCCGCCTTTACCCGATATTCCGGCCCGATACGGCCCTTATTCACCCGTACCTCACCACTCCGTAAAATCCGGTAGACGTGACTCTTGGGAACCCCTTTTAGCCATCGTATCAAGTAGTTGTCGATGCGCTGGCCGGATTCTTCCTCCCCTACGTCCAGCCAGTTTACGGTTTCTTTACTTAACTGCTTCATTTGATTATACTATTTGCAGTGCAGCATCCGGGCTTGCTGTGAGTTTTGCGGATAATTTTCGATTTGTCTTTCGTAAACTTCGGCCCCGTGTTTGATGCGGACTTGATGGAAACCGCGTGGCAGTTTCAGCGCAGTCAGTACTCAAGACGCAGGATTGCAGGTTTGGGGCTTCCACAGTGCGAAGCCAGTCATCAACCTGTAATCAACGGACAAACCAAGATGCGGCCAGTAGCAGAATCACAGCACCAAGAATCCACAGGAATCAACAGAAATACCCAACCGGCCTTGCCGTACCGCGTGTGTGTAAAGGTACAACGCACGCCACCGCAAACCCGGAATCAGCGGTTAATGTCGCTCACCGCGAAGTAGCGATAGTAGTCGATAGTTCAAATTCGCGCTCAGTTCACTGTTTGAATATGACGAACACGCCCAATATCGTGTTGCCGGTTCTCCGGCAGGCGGGTTCGCAACAGGCAAAACCATAAACAACGTATCAGCCTTGCTCAGTATGTTCCATACCGCTACAGACTGAAATTGAGTAACGCCCGTCGCGTTTGATTCCATCAGCGCGGCATGGCGGTCTTGGTTTGCCCATCCCGTGGTACATGGAGCGCGGGAGAAGAAGAAAATGAAACGCATGTTGTTTAACGCGACGCAGGCTGAGGAGCTGCGCGTCGCGATAGTCGATGGTCAAAAGCTGGTGGACCTCGACATCGAATCCTCATCCAAAGAGCAAAAAAAGAGCAACATCTACAAGGGCATCATCACCCGCGTCGAG
>SYEN01000005.1 GCA_005800795.1 Burkholderiales bacterium
AGGTGGCGGCTGGAGCAGCAGCGCGAGCGCGGACGATGCACTCGGCTGGGGGGCGATGCTGGTGGTGTTTCTGGGCGGATTGCTGCGCTGGATTTTCGGTGCGTTATTTGGTTCGCTGATCGCGGGCGGCATTGCGGCGGGCGTGGCACTATTTCTGGGTCTGGAAATGGCGGTCTCGTTGATCGTCGGTGGCTTTGTCGCGTTGCTGGGCCTGATCGGATTTTTGATGCTGGGTTTTGGGGGTGGTGGCGGGCTGGGTGGTGGAAACTGGGGCGGCGGTGGCGGCGACTTTGGCGGCGGCGGCGCCTCGGGCAGTTGGTAACAGCCTTGGCATGATATAAAGTAAGTATATGATTTTATTACGAATTTTAAAACACCTGCTGACGCCAAACTGGCTCGCGCGGCGGGCGTTTACCGCACAAGCGCTAAGACGCATCGAGGCTGCCATCGGGCAATCTGAAGCGGCGCATCGCGGCGAAATCCGCTTTGCGCTGGAGGGTGCGTTGCCGTTGGTGCCGTTGCTCAAAGGTGCGACGGCGCGCGCGCGCGCGGTGCAGGTGTTTTCCGATCTGCGCGTGTGGGACACCGAAGAAAACACCGGCGTGTTGCTGTATCTTCAATTGATCGACTGCGATATTGAAATTCTCGGTGACCGCGGCATCAACGCCTGCGTGCAGCCCCACGAATGGGAAGCCATCTGTCAACGCATGGAAGCCGCATTTCGCGAAGGCCGCTTTGAAGACGGCGTGGTGGCCGGGCTTAACGACATCACCGCCCTGCTGACGCGACACTTTCCAGCGCGTGCGCGAAATCCCGACGAGCTGCCCGACAAGCCAGCGCTGTTATAGCGGGCATTGTCAACGCCGGCCAGCCGTCCGCGTTTGAGCTGAATGTCATCCGATGGGAGCGCGTACCCATGAATTCCTCTGATCTCGCTGCCTCTGGTATGACTGGCGCCGCCAGCGCACTGGAAGAATCCATAACCTTGCAGCAGGCGAAGAAGCTGATTCAGTGCATGGCGCATGAGCAAAGTTTTTTGCTGCTGGCGCCGCACGGTGTGGGCAAATCCGACATGGTGTTCCAGGCCGCGCAAGAGGCCGGGCTGCCGTGCCGCTCACTGCTCGGCACGCAGATCGCACCCGAGGATGTCAGCGGCATTCCGCGCATCGTCGGCGAACGCTCGGTGTTCTGCCCGCCGCGTATATTGCTGCCGGAAAAACCCGATCCCTTTTGCCTGTTTCTGGATGAGCTGCCCGCCTGCGCGCCCGACGTGCAAAAAGCGTTTTACTCGCTGCTGCTCGAACGGCGTCTGGGCGAACACCAGTTGCCCGCCGGCACCTGGGTGGTCGCTGCCGGCAACCGCATGCAGGACCGTGCGCTGGTGCGCGCCATGAGCTCCGCACTGGTGAACCGTGTGACGCTGCTCAATGTGCGCGTCGATCACGAGGAATGGTTCACTTGGGCCGCGCGTCACAAAGTACGGCCCGAGATTTTGAGTTTCGTGCGCGCCATGCCCGATGCGTTAATGCGCCCGGTGCCGCCCGACCCGGTGCCGTTTTCCACGCCGCGTGCGTGGGCCTTGTTGTCGCGCGCGCTCGACATGGCGCAAGCCGCTGGCGTGCTCACACGCGAAACACGCCGCGCGCTGGCATTTGGGCGGCTGTCGGCGGAAGACGCTGCGGTGTTTTGCGCGCTGGCCGAGGAATTGATCGGCGCCATGCAGCCGCCCGCGTACTACATCGCGCATCCCAAGGCGTTGCCGAAAAGTGAAGCGGGGCGCTGGTTTGTGCTGAACTGCATCCGCCAGCAGGTACGCGACGACAAATTGGTGGGCATCAAGCCGCGCGCGATCAATAACTTTTTGCGCAGCCTGCCGGCGGAGAATCAACTCACGCTGATCACGGATTTGGTGGAGCGCTGGGGTGCGCTGGGCGCAGACAAGGCGATGTTTGAGTTGTTGAAAAGCGTTTCGCAGATTTAATGGCTGCCGCGGCGGTACTCAGTAACAACGCCACGCTCGCCCGCATCCAAAAAGGCTTGCGCATGGTCACGGTGCCGTTCCCGCATCTGTCGGGTCTGGTCGCTGCCGCGCGGGTGAACATCGACGAGCGCGTGCCCACGGTAGGCGTTTTCGCCTCGGGGCGCATGGTCGCCAACCCGGCATTCGTCGCCAAGTTGAAAGACAATGAGCTGGTATTCGTATTGGCGCACGAAATACTGCATCTCGCGCTGCGCACCCACGACCGCGCGCGCGGCAGCGATCCCATGCAGTTCAATTACGCGCACGATTACATCATCAACGACATGTTGCGCGCGGAACTGGGGTTTCAGCATATCCCTGCCGGCGGTCTCGACATGCCCGGCGCGCGCGAGAAATCCGCCGAGCAAATTCTGATTGAAATGCGCAAGAACGCCTCGCAGATGCCCGCCAAAACGCGCGTGTTCGACGGCGAATCGACCACCGTGCGGCGTTTGTTTCAGCCGGGTGAGGAAGGCAAAATTCAAAGCGGCAACCCCAATGACGCGGGTGACGTGCTGGGCGGTTCCCTCGAGAAGCAATTGTTTCCAAAAGAGGTGGCGGAGCAGGAAGCACAATCCGATGCGATGAAAGAACTCGCCGCCAAAGCACTGAGTCTTGCCAAAGCGATGGGCGCCATGAAGGGCATGCGTGGTTTCGGCAGCGGCGGCGAATCGCAAGTGGTCAATGCGTTGCGCGGCATTTACCGGACGCCGTGGGAAATGGCGCTGCAACGCTGGCTGGAATCGGTGGCGCCAGGTGAACGCACCTTCACGCGCCCGTCGCGGCGCGGCGAGGCCTGCGCCGACGGCGTGCTGGCGGGCCGCCGCCGTGAAGGCTGGATGCTCAACATCGTGCTGGACACCAGCGGCTCGATGAGCGACGACATCCCGCGCGCATTGGGCGCCATCGCGGATTTTTGCGATGCCGCGGGCGTCGATCAAGTGCGGCTGGTGCAATGCGACACCGCGGTAACGGCGGATGATTGCGTCGATCCCGCGCAACTGGAAAATTTCAAGGTGAGCGGCTACGGCGGCAGCGATTTGTCGCCGGGCATGGAACATCTGGCAAGCGACCCGGCGGTGCGCGCAGTGATCGTAATTACTGATGGTGACATTGAGTATCCGCGCGCGGCGGCGCCTTACAGCGTGTTGTGGGTGTTGCCGCACAGTGCGGGTGCGGGTTTCAATCCGCCGTATGGGCGAGTGGTGCGGATGGTGCGGGGCTAGTCAGCATCAATTCCCCTTGATCCCTGCCGCTTTGACGACCCGCACCCACTGCTCGTTTTCTGCCTTCATGTGAGCGGCGAAATCTGCGGGGGAACTCAACACGGCTTCCGAGCCTTCGGCGAGCAGACTTTTTGTCATGTCGGGGGTTTGTATGGCTTTGCCGGCTTCCGTGGCGAGGCGGTTGATGATGCCGGACGGGGTTTTCGCCGGCGCGATCAGGCCGTACCAGTTCACCACCACCACGCCCTTGATGCCGGCTTCGGCGAAGGTCGGCACGCCGGGCAGGGCCGGCACGCGTTTACCCGGCGTCACCGCCAGCGCACGCAGGCGTCCGCCGTTGATGTAGGCAATCGACGAAATGACGGTCGGAAACGACGCCTGTACTTGTCCCCCCACCAGATCGGCGTACGCCGCGCCCATGCCCTTGTAGGGAATATGTGTCATGCGCGTGCCAGTGGCACTTTTGAAAAGCTCGCCGCTCATGTGAATCAGGCTGCCGATGCCCGAAGAGCTGTAGTTCACTTTGTCCGGGTTGGCCTTCAAGAATTGTGCGAAATCCAGCGCACTTTTCACCGGCAGCGAGGGATGCACCACCAGCACGTACCCCTGGGCGGTGACCTGCGTGATGGGCGTGAAGTCGCGCGCGATGTCGTAGCGCGATTTGTAGAGCAGCGGATGCACCACGGTGGTGGCGCTGATCATCATCAGCGTATGCCCGTCGGGTGCTGCGGTGGACAAAATGTCGAGCGCGATCTGGCTGCCTGCACCGGGTCGGTTATCCACCACGAACGATTGCGAAAACGCGTCGCCGAGTTTGACCGACAGCGCACGCGTCACGGTATCCATGCCGCCACCGGGCGCCAGGGGCACCAGCGTGCGCACCGGGCGTGTGGGAAAGGCTTGCGCGTCGGCGTCGGATGCCAGCGTGCAGGCGAGGGCACAGGAGAGCACGCAGACAAGCGCGCCGGAACGTTGATTGAGGATGTTGTAAGTATTTGTTTTCATTGAGTAATTTTTTATGCTTCGCATGCGATCCCGGTCGGGCTGAATTGCTTCCGGGCGTAGGCTGGCGTAGCCTTGCAGCGCAGTCTCAAAATCAAAAAGCTGCAACCACTACGCATCACCATGACCATAACGCTCAACGCCATCACGCCGGATTTTGTTGCCGAGATTTACGACGTCGATCTTACGCAGCCGGTGGCGGATGCGGATTTTACCGCCATCGCTAACGCTTTCTGGAAATATTCGGTGTTGATTTTTCCGGGGCAGGACATCACGCAACCGCAGCAACTCGCGTTCGCGGAACGCTTTGGTCCGATCGAGCGTGAATGCACGCTGGACCCCAAGGCCACGCCCAGCCGCTTCGACGGCGCGTTTTCCGATATTTCAAACCTGACACACGAGGGCAAAATCTGGGGTGCCGACAGCCGCCAGCGTATGTACAAGGCCAGCAATAAACTGTGGCACACCGACAGCTCGTTCAAGTATCTGCCCGCGCTGACCTCGCTGCTGCACGCACGCACCGCAGTGCCCATCGGCGGCCATACCGAATTCGCCGACCAGCGTGCGGCCTACGACGCATTAACTGGTAAACAAAAAAAAGCATTCGAGGGCCTGATTGTCGAACACTGGATCGCCACTTCGCGCAAACGCAGCGGGTTCCACGATTTTAACGAAGACGAAAAAAAGCGCCTGCCGCCGGTGCCGCAAATGCTGGTGCGTACGATTCCGCAAAGCCAGCGTAAATCGCTGTACGTGGCCTCACACGCAGGCCGTATATTCGGCATGCCCGATATTGAGGGCCGCGCGCTGATTGACAGCCTGATCGCGCACGTCACGCAGCGGCAATTTGTCTACACCCATCGCTGGCGGCCTAATGAGCTGGTGATGTGGGACAACCGTTGCACCCTGCACCGCGGCACCGATTACGACGATCTGCGCTACGTGCGTGACATGCGGCGGGTGACGGTGAGCGATAGCGCGAACACGTGTGAACAGGCAGGCGTGGCGCGGCCTGCCGCGATGCCGGTGGCTTGATTAAAATACCAATAAAAACAATTACTTACGAATATCCCCTGGGTGCCAAATTCCTTGGTGCAAATCTTGTCTTATAGCTCCACCTGCACTCCGTGCCGGTCGATCACAGCCTGATTCAGTGCAATACGAAATCCTGGCCCTTCGACGGGCAGGCATCCCGAGGCATCCGGCCCCGCGAGGGGATGAAACGCCGGGTTGGTCCAGTCGAGCATTTCAATCGGCAAGCTGCGCGGCAAAGCCGCCAGCAAGTGCATGGAATAGTGTGAGAAGCGGTGGCTGCCCACCGTGGCGCCGAGTCCGTTGAGGATGCGCGCCGCTTCAAGAAAGCGCACCGGCCCACCCACGTACTGCACGTCGATGATGAGTTTGCGCAGCCGCCCGCGGGAAAACAGCTCGTAGAGCTCGTTCGCGTGCACGGATTTCTCGCCGGCAGCGATGGTGTTGAGCGGGTGATCCCGCACCAAGTGCAGGTCACTATGCGGCGCGGGGTCTTCCACCCACATCAGCGGTATGTCGCAGGCACTGATAAATTCGTTGGCGATGTCCGCGGACCAGTCGGAGCCCGTCTCCAGCGCGATGGTGCCCGGCTCTGAAAATACCGTGCGCACGGCAGCGATGCGTTCGAGGTTGTCTTTCAGCGAACGGTTGACCCGCATTTTCACCGCGCGATAATTTTCGCGCCGGTACTGCTGCGCTTCCTCGATCAGGCCGGCGATGGATTTGTCGAGCCACAAAGAGCTGGCATAGCAACCCAGCTTGTCGCGCCCGGCGGGCCGACCCCACAGGTCGGCGCAGGGCACACCGGCCTGCTTGCCTGCGAGATCCCACGCGGCGAGGCTCAGGGCGCTGGCCGCCGAACGGCTGATATGCGTGGCTTCGCCGGTGGCCTCCTGCTGGCGTTCGACGTTCAGCAGCCCAGCCAGTCCTGACGTGGCGGGCGCTGCTTCAGCAATAAGTTTTTTGGCCACTGCCGTCGCTTCAGCCATCTCGGCGGCCTTGCGAAAGGACGCGTAGCCGACACCGCGATGCCCATCGCCGCCCGAGACGAAGGCGAGCAGTAAACAGGTTTCGGTGGTTGGCCCTTTGGGCGCCTGTATCGGGGGATCGAGCGGCACGCGCAAGTTCCACAGTTCAACGTTGACGCCCTTCTTGACGGTGTTTGACGGCATGGCAGTTCTCCTTACGGGTAATCACGGCTTTTTACCACAGCTGAATCTGCCAATGCTGATTGCAATCGTGCGGTCAGCCGCTGGTAGATATCCTTGCAGGGGTGGCAGGCATCATAAGCACCGGACTGGCACGCTCAGTTCGTTGTTCGTGAGACCGCGAAGTGACAGAAGGCGGTGACGGTGGTGGGGATGAAGGTGGATTAGACGGAACTGGTTGCGGATTCCGGCCGCATGGGTTGTGTCCACCAGACATGCGGCGCAACGCGCTTCGCTAATTGGCGTCCTACGTGGTGCGGGTTACGTGTTTCTCACGACGGACATTACTAGCAGTCAAGGGGAAAAGCATCATCCATATCCCGCCGATGGCAAATAGTAAACCAAAGACTACACTTCCCCAGTTGAGTCCCCATCCCAAGTACATAAACATCAAACCCATGCCGCAAGCTATGGGTGCGTAAACTATGACGCGTAGTAATCCAATCCGCTTCATGCGTTTAGCGCCTGATATCTTGGAGGGCATTAGTCAGCTAGTGCAGTTTATAAGTAGTGAAGCACATTCGGCGTACGGCCAACTGTCGCCCCACGCTATCTCTCACCAAAAGCCTCCCCCACCGCCCGCTGCGCCAACACCGAAATCAAATGCGCCCGGTAATCCGCGCCAGCATGTAAATCCGAATTCAGTTTGTCCGCCGAGATTTTGACTTTGGCGATGGCTTCCGGCGCGAATTTCTCGCCGAGTTTTTTCTCCATGTCTTTCAGGCGGAACACGCTGTTGGCGGCACCGGTGACGGCGACGCGCACGTGGCCGCCGCCCTCGGCGACGAATACGCCCACCAGCGCAAAGCGTGATGCCGGGTTTTTGAATTTGATGTAGGCCGCGCGCTTGGGCAGGGGGAATTCCACGGAGGTAATGATTTCGCCGGGCTTTAGCGCGGTTTCATAGATGCCGATGAAAAACTTGTCCGCTGGGAGCGAGCGGCGGTTGGTGTGGATGGTGGCGCCGAGGCCTAACACGGCTGCGGGGTAGTCGGCTGCCGGGTCGTTGTTGGCGAGTGAGCCGCCGAGGGTGCCCATGTTGCGCACTTGCCGGTCGCCAATGTGGGCGGCGAGTTTGGCGAGCACCGGCAGGCCGATTTTTACGTCTTTGGATTCCGCGACTTCGCTGTGGCGCATGCCTGCACCGATGGTGAGCACGGCGGCTTCGAGTTTGATGGTGCGCAGTTCTTCAATTGCGCTGAGGTCGACCAGGGCGGGTGCTTGCGAAAGGCGCATTTTCAGCGCGGGGGTGAGGCTTTGGCCGCCGGCCAGCGGACGGGCATTGTCGGTTTTCTTCAGGATCGCCACGGCGTCTTTGAGCGTGGCGGGGCGATGGTATTCGAAGGTGTGCATGGGAGATTTCCTCTAATTCCTGATGCGGCTTGGGACGGGATCCGGGGACCTGATGGGGGAGGAATGTAAGTGTTTGTTTTTATTCACTTTTTCTTTCCCTTGTTCTGCAACGTTCGCCACACGGTTTGTGCGGTCGCGGGCATCGCAATATCCTTTACGCCCAGCGCATCGGTAATGGCGTTGATCACCGCCGCGGGCGCGCCTATCGCTCCGGCTTCGCCGCAGCCTTTCACGCCCAGCGGGTTGTGCGTGCAGGCGGTAACTTGCGTATCCAC
>SYEN01000423.1 GCA_005800795.1 Burkholderiales bacterium
AAAGGCGCGCGGGCCGGTCCATGCGGCGCCGGAGTAGGTGAGGTCAACATTGCCCGCCATCTGGTGCTTGGTGGTTTCGCCGACACCGGTGATTTTAACCAGCGGCCGCTTTAATTGCTTGGCGATTTCAGGGCGCGTAACGATCACGCCGCCGCCGCCGTCACTCACCACGCAGCAATCCAGACGATGCAGCGGGTCGCTGATCATCGGCGAATTAACCACTTGCTCCACGGTAACTACGTCGCGCAGCATCGCGGTCGGGTTGTGTTGCGCGTGATGCGAGGCTGCTACCTTGACCCAAGCGAGCTGTTCACTTGTCGTGCCGTATTGATACATGTGGCGCATCGCGCACATAGCATACAGGTTCACCGTCACCGGGCTGTAGGGCAATTCAAACGGCGAATCCGGCACGCCGGCACCGCGGTCGCGCACTACGGTGCCGCTGCTGCCTTCGGAGTTTGGCCGTCCGGCGAGTGTGACCAGGGCCACGTTGCACTTGCCGGCGGCGATGGCTTCCGCCGCGTGCGCAATGTGCAGCAGATACGACGTGCCACCCATGTCGGTGGAATCGATGTGCTTGAGTTGATTTAAATTCATGTAGTTGGCAAGGCTCCAGACGTTGCCGCCCGGCGCGTCACCGGCGACAAACAGTCCGTCGATGTCGTTCTTGGTGAGTCCAGCGTCTTCCAGCGTGCCCTTGGCGATCTCGGCGTGCAGCTGCGACAGCGAATGATTCGGCGCTTTTCGCAGCGGATGCTCGAAAGCGCCTGCGATGTAGGCTTTACCTTTGATGCTCATATGTAATCCCCTTTGTTAAATCCGCCATCAATTTAACCCGAAACGGCAAAACTCACAAATTGCCACGTGAGTGCATCGCGTGACATGACGGCGAAGTTCAATTGGTGAGTGCTGCACGCAACAAGTCACCAGCGGCGAAGTGTATATCCATGATTTTACGCAGGAAATTTTCTGCCGGTTTGTCAATCGGCTTTTAGCCCGGCATCTTGAATTACCTTGCGCCACGCGGGCACTTCGCTCGCCAGCTTGCGGCGCAGATCGTCGGGGGTGCCGGGTAGTGGTGTGGCACCCAGTGTCAGCAGCCGTTCACGCATCTCGCTGGTGTTGACCACCGCGAGTATTTCGCCGTTGAGCTTCTGAACGATGGCTTGTGGCGTTTTGGGCGTGGTGTACATGCTGAACCAGCCGGCAGTGTCGAAACCGGGAAAGCCGGATTCTGCAATCGACGGTACGTCGGGCAATAACGGCGAGCGCTTGGCGGTGGTGACGGCCAAGGCTGTCAGCGCGCCGAGTCTTACGTGCGAAGTCAGCACCAGAATGTTGTCGATGGCGATTTGCAGGCGGCCGCCAAGCACGTCCGGCATCATCGCGCCGGTGCCCTTGTAGGGAATGAATACCATGTCGATGCCGGCAAGGCGCTTGAACATCTCACCCGAAAGATGCTGCACCGTGCCCGGCACCGACGCACCCCACGAAATCTTGCCGGGCCGTGCCTTGGCGTAGGTGATCATTTCCTGCACCGATTTCACGTTGATCGATGGATGCGCCACCATGATGTAGGCCGAGGTCGCCACCAGCGCCAGCGGTTCGAGATCACGCTGCACGTCGAATTTGACGTTTTTGTAGAGACTGCCGACGGCGCTGATCGACGAACCCGAAATGAGCACGGTGTAACCGTCGGGTTGCGCCTTTGAAACCAGTTCAGCGGCGATGATGCCGCTGGCGCCGGGGCGGTTGTCGATCAACACCTGCTGACCCATGCGCTCGGAGAGCCGTGCACCGAGCATGCGTGCCACCAGGTCGGTGCTGCCGCCAGGAGTGAAGCCGACGATGAGGCGGATGGGGCGTAGAGGGTAGTTGGGGGTTTGGGCGTGTGAGAACGATCCGTAGGTTGCCGCTATTACTGCAAAGAACGCAAAGACCAACCTCGTCTTGCCCGCGCGGGCGGGAACCCATAACACTGCGCCATCTGAGACACGGTTATGGGTACCCGCCTGCGCGGGATCGACCGCGGGTGTTTGTACGCTTGGCGCGGGGGGGTGCGGCATGAAGAAGGTAAAAATACCTTAAAAATATTCAATAAAAACAAATACTTACGATGAGGCCATCCAAGGCGTCCCATTCTTGCGCAAGATCGGTACGGTCACATTCTCCGACGCCAGACGGGTTTGCACCGACAGGCTGTGCGTGCCCGTGCCGCCCATCACTACGATCACAATATCTTCCGGCTTTTCGGCGATGGGCACGGCGCTATCAGGGTTGCCATTGTCGTGCAGCGCCAGCAGTTTCTTGCTGAAGCTGGTGAGATTGCCTCGCGGAATGCTGCCGAACGCAATGCGCGCATGTTCCCACAGATGCCTTTTTACATCGGCCTTGCTGTAGCCGCCGTTGGCAAGCAGCCGTGCGTGTTGCGGACACAAAATCAGCAGCGGCTGGCCTTCGCCGTTGGTATTGCGGTTGCCGACGTAGGCGATGGAGGTGCTCAGTGTGCGCAGAAGATCCTGCGCCGTTTGCGAGCCGCCGTTGTCATCGATCATTGCGGCGGGGCAGGCGGGAATGAGTGTCACCGTGCTGGTGTGTGCGGGATAACCGCGTTCGACGTGCAGCGGCTGCCACGGATTTTCATTTTCGTTTTCGGCGACGCAATGTTCAAAGCGTGCGATGTGGCCCTGCGTGTGGATGTTGATCGAGCCCGGCGTGCCACCGATGTTGATCATGCACAATTGCAGCGCACGGCCGATGGTGCTGGTGGCTCGCCAGCGGCTGCCGGTATGGTTGTAGCCATGGTTCAGATCGATGGCTTTGGCCACCGGGCCATTGACGATGGGCAGCGGCGAGGTGTTGTGCGTTGACGTTTGCACTGCGTCAAGATTGAATTTTGGGTCGGCAACCCCTTTGACGCAGGCGATGAGTACCGGCATGTACTCCGGTTTGCATCCTGCCATCACCGCGTTGGCGGCAATTTTTTCGACGGTGGCCTGGCCGTGTTTGGGTGCCAGTGTGCCGAGGACATCCTGCGGTTTAAACCCAAGTTCGCGCTCGACATGGGCCGTCATTGCCGCCACACGCGCCTCGGTCGGCGGTACGATGGGAAGACCGTCGGTGAGATCGTTATCGAGAAACCATGTGTTGATGGCTTCCCAGGAACCTTCGAGTTCGAGAATCGGTGCTTCCGTCAAAGGTGCGTTCATGCGTTCACCCTCAATGCGGGGCGCACATACGCCACCAGCGTATCCACGGCCTGTTTACCCATGCCGGTGAGTTGTTCGATCACCACCGGGTAAGCCGCGCGCGCGAGATCATGCACTTGATCCGGCGTCAGATCGTTCAGGGGATGTGGCACCACCAGTTGCGGCAGATCATCCAGTTGCAGATTCTTCGCCGCCAGCCGCCCGTGCAAGCGAAATGCGGTGGACACCACGGTTGAGGTCGGTACGCCGCGCTTTTCGAGATACACCGAGTCGTGGATACACCACGACGTGCAGCCCCCTCAATCACCCCACGCGTTGACCAGCGCCTGCACCTTGCCTTCCAGCTCGTTGGCGATGAGCTTGCTGGACGTGAAATTCTTGCGCACCGTGAAAGTCTGCACGCCGCTGTAGTCGGCGCGGATCATTTCTTCGATGTAGCCGATGAACAAGCCCGCGTTGGGCTTGATGTTGTCGATAAAGCCGATGGATTTGCCGCTCAGCGTTTCTAGCCGCCGCGCCAGCGCCATGCGCTCGGCAGCGCGCTGCCCCACCGGGTTGACGATGCGTACGGTTTGTACTGTGCTCATGAGAAATATCGTAAGTATTTGTTTTAATTGAATATTTTATTCAACCCTAATGCCCACGGTTTTCACCACTTTCGTCCAGCGCGCAATTTCGTTGGTGAGGTATTCGGAAAGTTCCGCCGGCGTGCCACCCACCGGCACCAGGCCATGTGTTGCGATGCGTTCGCGTGTTTCCGACTGTTGCAAAAAGCGATTCAGTTCGGTGTTGAGAATTTTCACTACGTCATCCGGCGTGCCTTTGGGCGCCAGCAGTGCGGTGCGCGAATGCACAATGGAATCGGGCACGCCCGATTCTGCCAGTGTGGGTACTTCCGGCAGATCGGGCACGCGTTTCGCGGCGGTCACCGCCAGCGGGCGCACCTTGGTGCCAACGCGCAGATACGGCAGGCACTCGGCGATGGGGCTGAATATGACCGGCATCTGCCCGGAAAGGAATGCCAGCAGCGCCGGCGCACCGCCCTTGAAAGGCACGTCCTGCATTTTGATGCCGGCGTTCATCATGAATAGTTCGACAGCCATGTGCGTGATGGTGCCTTGCCCGGCCGAGGCGTATTGCAAAAACTTCGGCTTCGCTTTCGCCATCGCAATCAATTCCTGTGTCGTGGCGACACCCAGCGACGGCTGTACGATCAGCACATAAAACGATTGCCCCACGGTGCCCACCGGCGCGTAATCGCGTACCGGATGAAACGGCAGCTTCGGATACAGCGGCACATTAGTGGCATCGGCGTCGCGTGCTTCAGCGGCTATCTGGTCTGGATCGGATACCGGCGCGCCACCCAACGCGCACCACAACTGACGAGAACTGACCCGTGGCCCGTGCTGGCGGGCGGCGGCGCA
>SYEN01000040.1 GCA_005800795.1 Burkholderiales bacterium
CTTAATGTTGACCAAGGTGTAGTTCAGCGGTGTGCCGTCATCGCGGGTGAAGGCGTTGATTTCCCGCAGGGTCTTGGCGGCGGTGAAGACATCGGGGCTGACGATTTCATCCAGCAGACGGGCGAACTCGGCATCAGTCAGGCGGCAGCGGTTGAGGGCCTCGAACTTCTCGCGGAAGTTTTTCTCCAGCGCGGCGCGGTCGGTGATGTCGCGGCGATAGTCGTATTTGAGTTCCTGAAGCTTGCCGATAAACCCGTATTCAATACCTTCCTCCCGGAGGACCGAGGGCGAGACCTCGTGTGGCGGGTAGTTGCCGTTGGAGGAAATGGGCATGGCGGTCAGTTGAATAATTGAGCGTCGAACGGGACGCCGAATGGCCAGCCAAGTGCCACAGGCGCTTTCCAAGCGCGGCGGATGCGGCGGGTTTTTTTTCATTGGGGGCTAACCAGGGCATCAGTATTTGTCTCGTTCTTCCTGTGGCGGGCCAACTCGTTTTATATAGCGATAACGCCGGATCGGATTCCGGGACGGTAGATAACGTTCCACCTGAAATTCAGTATCTCTCAATAAAAACAGATATTTGGAAACAATTGCAGCATATCCGGCACTGACAAATTGGGACGAAGAGCAAAATGCGACGGATGAAGGAACCGGTGCTGCGTGAGCAGGACCTTTTGCTTTAATAGAGGGAACGACAAATTATTGCAGAAATCGAGTGGCCCAACGTCAGCTTAATGGACATTGTCGCAATTACCTCAGCTAGCCGACAACCGACCGGCGCGAACTGTGCGCAATTGCACCATGCACCAGAATAAAAGCCCAACCCTAAACCACTGAACCCGTCTAATTGGCAAGCTGTATCCCCGCCGTTTTTACTACCCGCGCCCACTTGCCGATCTCGGCTTGAAAGTACGCAGCAAACGCCTGCGAACTTGCACCACCTGGCTCCGCACCCTGACTGACCAGCGCTTGCTGCATTTCAGCCGATTTCAGCGCGGCACGGGTTTCCTTGAGCAGCCGTTCCATCACCGGTGCAGGTGTTCGCGCAGGCGCGAGCAGGCCGAACCATGAGCTGGATTCAAAACCCGGATAGGTTTCCGCGAGCGTGGCCACATCGGGCAGCGCACTGGCACGTTTCAGGCTGGTGATGGCCAACCCGCGCACCTTGCCGCTTTTCACATGGGGCAGGGTGGATACGGTACTGCTGAAAAGCAATTGAATTTGTCCGCCGATCAGGTCGATAAAGGCCGGGCCGCTGCCCTTGTAGGGCACGTGTGTCAGTTGGATGTTGGCGGCGGATTTAAACAGCTCGGTGGTGAGATGGATCGAACTGCCCGCGCCGGACGAGCCGTAGTTCAGCGTGCCCGGCTTGCCGCGCGCGAGGGTTACCAGTTCGGCCGCCACCGACGGATGCACGGCCAGCATGAAAGGCGTTGCGGTAATCAGCGTGATGGGTGCGAAATCCCTGACCGGGTCATAGGGCAGCTTGGGGAACAGACTGGGGTTTACGGCATGCGTGGTCGATATCAGCAGCAGCGTGTGGCCTTCGGCCGGCGATTTCGCGGCCAGTTCGGTGCCGATAATGGTGGTGGCGCCGCTGCGGTTGTCGATGACCACTGGCTGGCCAAGGCTTTCCGTGAGTTGGCGGCCCAGCAGACGACCGATGGTATCGCCCGGGCCACCCACGCCGAAGGGCACGATCAGCCGGATGGGTTTGGTGGGGTAAGCCTGTCCTGAGCTTGTCCAAGTGGTCTGCGCTGCCGCGGCGCTGGCCGCGGACAATAGCAGCGTGGCCCATGCCTTGTGGAACTTCATCAAATCACCTTGTCAGCGGCCAGTTGCTGGATTTCAGCTTCGGACAGGTTGAGCACAGCACTCAGAATTTCACGCGTGTGCTCGCCCAGCAGCGGAGCGGGGCGCTCATAGGCGGGCGGTGTGTTGGTTAACCGGGAAGGGTTGGCGAGCGCGGGCACGGCACCGCCGGCCGCGCGCGGATGCGGGATCGCCACTTGCACGCCCCGATGCTTGATGTGCGCATCATCAAATACCTGCTGAATGTTGTTCAGCGGCCCGCACGGCACGCCTTGCGGGGTAAGCTGTTCGATCCAGTGGGCAACCGGCTTTTGCACAAAAGCGGCTTCGAGCGTGGGCACCAGCGCGTCGCGATGCTGCACGCGCAAGGGGTTGGTTAGAAAGCGTTCGTCCCTGGGCAATGCCGGAAAGCCGAGAATCTGACACAGCTTCTCAAATTGCCCGTTGTTACCCACGGCCACCACCATGGGGCCATCGGCGGCCTGAAACATCTGGTACGGCACAATGCTGGGGTGACCCGTGCCCATGCGCGGCGGCACGATGCCGCCGACGAGATAGTTCATGTTGATATGCGAGATCGCGGCAATGGTGGTGTCGAGCAGCGACATATCGATGTACTGGCCCGCACCGGATTTTTCGCGTTCCGCCAGCGCGGTCATCACCGCAAAGCTCGAATAGATGCCCGTCATCACGTCGCAAATGGCAAGCCCCACCTTGGCGGGCCCGCCACCCGGCAAATCGTCGGGCCCGCCGGTAATGCTCATCAGCCCGCTCATGGCCTGAAAGATGTAATCGTAGCCGGGGCGGTTACGGTACGGCCCGGTCTGCCCAAACCCGGTGATCGAGCAATACACAATGCGCGGATTGATGGCGCGGATCGCTTCGTAATCAAGGCCATGGCGCTTCAAATCGCCCACCTTGTAATTTTCGATCAGCACATCGCTTTGCGCGGCGAGTTTTTTGACCAGTTCCTGACCGCGGGGCTGGGTGAAATCGATGGTGATTGAGCGCTTGCCGCGATTGATCGACATGAAGTAGGCCGAGTCTTCCGTGGCCCTGCCCGCCGCGTCTTTTACATAGGGAGGGAAGGTGCGTGACTCGTCACCATGTTGCGGGCGTTCGACTTTGATGACATCGGCGCCAAAGTCGGCAAGATTTTGCGCCAGCAGCGGACCTGCCAGCACGCGGCTCATGTCAAGCACGCGCAGATGATCCAGTGCTTTTTTTGTCATGTGTTAGCGCCCTGTAAAACGCGGTTTGCGCTTCTCGCGAAAAGCGTTCACCGCTTCCTGATGATCCGGCCCCATGTTGGTGATGGCTTCGTACGCCAGTGACGCATCCAGCATCGAGTGCGCCAACTGCCGCAATCCGATATTAATGCTGGCCTTGGTCCATTTGATTGCCTTGGTCGAGCCGTTGGCGAGTTTTGCAGCAAAGGCGTTGACGTGCTGATCCAGTTCCGCGCGAGGCACGGCGCGGGTGATGAGGCCGATACGTTCGGCTTCTTTCGCGTCCATCATGTCGCCGGTGAGCAGATATTGCTTGGCGCGCGCATAGCCGATCAACTGCGGCCAGATGATCGCGCCGCCGTCTCCCGCGACATAGCCCATCTTCACATGCGGGTCGCCAAAGCGTGCGTCGTCCACCGCGATGGTGATGTCGCACAGCAGGGCGAGTGTGGCGCCCAGCCCGATGCAGTCACCGTTGATGCGCGCGATCACCGGCTTTTCGAGATCGAGCAGGCCGAAAATCATCTGCTTCATTTCCAGATTTTTCTGGTTGAAAAGTTCCGGGTCGTCGATGCGCTTTTGCATCATCGGGATATCGCCGCCTGCCGAAAAATACTCGCCAGCGCCGGTGAAGATGATGACATCCGAATCGTGATCGAGCTGCACCTGGTACCACAGCCGAGCCAGCTCGTTGTGCAATTCATAATGAATCGGATTCATCGGCGGTCGGTTGAGCGTAATGGTGAGGATGCGATCCTGCCGTTCGATCTTCATGTGTTTATAGATGGCGTAGTCCATAGTGGCTTCTAATGGAAATTAAGGAGTTAGAAAGAGAATCATAGGTGATAAAACAAATACGCCTTACTGCGCAGTGCCTGCACTTCGTGTTCCAGTGAGTTGATGCGTTCGCGTTCCGGGTTTCTCGCCCCAACTCGCAGGCCGGCGTTCACGCCGTGCTTGCGCACTCGCTTCAGCACTGTCTGCGGCATGCGGCTTCTCTTCTGGCCTATGGATGCAACCGCCGGGCACAGCGTGGGATGATCCGGCCGACATTGTAGAAAAATCCGAACCGTGCGCACTTTGATTTCCAGGGAATACTGCTTCGCCTTCTCATGCTTGTCCATTACTCCATTCTCTCAGGGTTTGGCGCCTTCGCAAATCCCGGGGCGGTTTATGAAGATGCGCTGCGTCTCCGACCGTTCGTTGGCGCTGCGGGCGCGAATGTCTGATGGTGTGCGCGACGGAGTAGCTTTTGTTGAGGCGTGGCATCTAACCAGACGCAAAAACGTTAACAATGTGTGAAACGTTATCTGAAAGGTGTGGTAAGCATTACATCGCAGTGCGGTCGAGATTGCAGATGAGCGTATGATCTTGGCTGCAATGATTTTCTCTCAAGGAGTTCCGTCATGAAGCCCATGAAACTCAGCAGAAGTTTCTGCTTAAGCACGACGTTGGCTGCCACTTTGATGCTGGCCGGGTGTCTGCAAACCGCACCGGTAGTTGTGGTGAAGCCGCAGGATCAGGCCGCGCGCTTGTTTTATAACTGTCCCAACGGCAGAACGCTCGATGTCACGCGCGTGCAAGGCAGTGGGGCAGCGCTGGTGGTGATCGATGGCAAGACGCTGCAGCTGCCACGCGATGCCACGGCGACTTCCGCAGAGCGGTATACCAATCGCCTGCAAACACTGACGTTGTACGGCACCAGTGCATCTTTTGAAAGTTTGGGGCAAGCGAGTTCGGGGCCTTGCATGGCAGGCGTGCCAGGAGCAATACCGGGTGTTGTTGTGCCGGAGGCCACGCCGGCGTCCACGCCGCGCCGTCTCGGCGATAGTTAGGCGGGGTTAGCGAAGCACCCCATGCGCGCTTGAAGCCCGCCCTTCCTGCCGTTTGCGTTCACCAGTTTTATTCGAATCGAGCAGACCGAAAATCATCGGCTTCACTGCCAGAATTTTCTGGTTGAAACGTTTCGGGGCGTGATCGAGCGGCGCTTGGTGCCACAACCGAGCCAGCTCATGGTGCAATGCGTAATGAATCGGATTCATCGGCGGGCGGTTAACCACGATCGTGAGCATGCGATCCTGACGTTCGATCTGCATGTGTTAGTAGCTGCTGCAATCCATGACAGCTTCTAATTCGTTTGTAAAAATATTAATAAAAACAAATACTTATGATGTGGTTGTGCTGCTGTGCGACCCGCGTGGCGAGCACCATGATTTCTCTGGCATCGCGGCGGCGTCCGCGTGGGGAGCGGCTTTTTACTGGGGCTGAGAGGGTGGCTTGCGCTGCGCGTATGTCAGACCGAGAATGGACGTTCAATCCATAGCCGTTTCGTCACCCCCTAAAGGAGCCCCCATGTCATTGTTGGAAGTGCGTAACCCCGGTTTGCATGATCTCATCGCGCCCGATGCCTCCGTCGAGCGTGTCGCTGGTGGGTTTGGCTTTACCGAAGGCCCGGTGTGGCGCAAGCGCGAAGGCGCGCTGCTGTTCAGCGATATTCCCAACGAGCGTATGGTACGCTGGCGCCACTTGCCCGAAGGCCCGGAAATTACCACCTTCACCATCGGATTTTCCAACGGTCTCACGCTGGATCGTCAAGGTCAGGTTCTCGCGGCGGCGCACGGTGGCCGCGTTGTTCAACGCATCGCCGATAATTGCACGCGCACGCTGCTGGCTGACCGGTTTCAAGGCAAGCGGCTCAACAGCCCCAACGATATCGTCGTCAAGTCAGACGGTGTTATCTACTTCACCGATCCCCCTTATGCGGTGCAAATCGGCACACCCGGCATGGCGCGCGCAGAAGGCTGGTGGGCCGCGCCCATACCCGGCAAGGAGCAAGCCTGCAACGGCGTCTATCGCCTGACTGCCGGCGGCGAACCGCAATTGTTGGTGAGTGACATGGCACTGCCCAACGGCCTCGCGTTTTCGCCCGATGAATCCGTGCTCTATGTCGACGACTCCGCGCACAAGCACATCCGCGCGTTCGACGTGCGCGCCAACGGCACGCTGACCAACAGCCGCATTTTGATGATCTTCGACAGTATCGATCCGGGCGTGCCCGACGGTATGAAGGTGGATACGCAAGGCAACGTGTTTTGCACCGGACCCGGTGGCGTGTGGGTCTGCCGCGCCGACGGCACGATACTCGGCCGCATCATCCTGCCAGAACTGCCGGCGAATCTGGCTTGGGGCGAAGACGGCAGCGTGCTGTTTTTTACCGCGCGGACCAGCGTGTATCGGATGCAGACCAAGACCCGTGGGGTTTTGCTGGGTTAGCGGCAAACCGCTGCACGGGAATCAACGGGACTGGCCGAATGAAATCTGACGTTCAGCAACAACGGTTTACACGTCAGTAGCGTGCCATTGCAATGCATTGAGGCTTCCCAGTTATATAAAAAATATCAATAAAAACAAATACTTATGATTTTCATGCCGCTAGGGTGCTGGCAATGCCACAAGCGCCATGATCTCACCCACATCGCCGCTGTGTTCCAGCGCCCACACCGCAGCGATCAGGCGACTCGCGTCCACGCCGGATTGGCCGTACACGCACAGGGTTCGCAACTTGGCTTCGAGTTCGGCATCGGTCAACGGATTGGCCAGACTGCCGCGCGCGGCGTCGATACGCGATTCGACAGCGGCGCCATCGGCAAACGTCACGCGCACGTGGGCTGCATCTACACTCATGCTGGCGTCGTCGATGAAAGACAGCTTTGCACCGAGCGCGCGGATGGCAGGATCCGTCACCGCGGCGTCGCTGAATTCAGTCAGGCCCGCACGCTGCCGTAACAGCACCACGCTCACCGCGTGTTGCGCGCTGACCTGAGATTGACGGCCGTTGGTGACGCCGGGCCGGTCCGTGCGCTGCCGCAGCAGCGGGTGCCCGGTGATTTCGATTCGGTTAATGGTTTGGCTTGCCTGTGCAGTGAATTCGAATCGTGCCGCGAGTTCGAGACAGGCATCGATCACAGGATTCAGTACGACGCCGCACGGATAGGGCTTGTAGGTGTTACGTTGAAGCTGCCAGCACCCGGGAAGTTCGCCGTCGAGCGCAGCCCAGTTTACAGTATCGCCCACCACTTTGAGGAAACCGAAGGCACCTTCGAGCGGCGCTTCGGGCCCTTCAAATCCGGCCTGCGCCAGTAGCGCGGACAGCAACCCATTGCGCGCCGCGTTGCCGACGCTGATGCTTTTGGCGGAACTGCCCAGCGTCTCTACCAGCCCGGCGGACTGTGCTGCAGCATTGCCCACGGCCCATACCAACTCTTCGCTGGATACTCCGAGAACTTTCGCGGTCGCGGCCGCAGCGCCGAAAACGCCGCAGGTC
>SYEN01000424.1 GCA_005800795.1 Burkholderiales bacterium
ACATTCGAGGTCAGCACGATGAATGGATCAAGGGTAATGGCAAAGATGGCCGGAATACTGTCCACCGCGAAGATCACATCGGTGATGCCAATCATCACCATCACTGCGAAGAGCGGCGTGAACCAGCGTTTGCCGTCCTTGAGTATCCAGAACCTTTCACCATGGTACTCGTTGGTGATGGGTAGGTGACGGCGCATGAAGCGCAGGATGGGATTCTTGTCCATGTCCGGCTCGGCTTCGGCCATGAGCAACATCTTGACGCCCGTGATCAGCAGAATCGCACCGAACACATAGAGTATCCAGTGGAACTTGGCTATCAGCCACGCGCCTATCAGGATCATGATTGCACGCAGTACGATGGCGAGTATCACGCCGAGTATCAGCACCCGCCGCTGGTATTGCGACTGTACGCCGAAAAAGGTGAACAGCATCAGGAACACGAAGATGTTATCCACTGCGAGGGATTTTTCGATCAGATAGCCGGTGAAAAACTCGGCGGCCTTTGCATTGGCGATCTCGCGCCCCAGTTTGTCGTCGAGATACCACCACAGCAAGGCATTAAAAATGAACGACAGTACGATCCAGACAATCGACCAGTTCAGCGCCTCCTTAAAGGAGACCTTCTTTGCGCCCTTGGATTCGAGCACCAACAGGTCTACGACGATGGCTACGATCACAAAAATTGCGAAGCCGGTGTACCAATACCAGGTACCGATCGATTCCATGGCTAGTTCTCCCTGTATTCTTATATGTTCCGCTGTCGGCGTTCCGCGACTGCGGATGACGGTTAGAACGAGTAGGTGCTATCCCAGTGGTTTACGCGGGATGCGTGTCAGCAGCCGGTGGCGCGTAGACATTTGCTGGCAGGCTGCGACGATCATCACGTGAGCGCTTTAACTGGCGTGACAGGGTGCGTGCGGCGCGGTCTGCGGCACGGTCAATGGCTGCATAGACATCGGTTTCGTCCTGGGTGATGAATACCGGCGTTGTCCCCGGCAGTGCTGCGCGTATGGTGCAGCGCTTGTCCACGCCACCCTTGGGGCCATTGACATCCCTCAGCCGGACAGAGATGCCGTTGAGGCGGCTACCGCTCGTGCCGATCGCGAATCGCAATCGACGCTCACAGTGTTGGCGTAGTGCTTCGGTCAGCGCAAAACCCCGGGCTTGTATATCGATTTTCATCAGGCTCTCCTGTGGACGTGTGGTTGGTGCGGATGGACATTACAAGTCGGATTCTAGAGAGGCCTTATACATCCGACTAATCGAATATAATTAAATAATAGTTCCGTTTTTTCGATGTATTTATCGGGGAGCAAGGGAAGATGGCGGCATTGAATTTCAAGCATCTGCGCTATTTCTGGGCCGTGGCCAAGTCGGGCAGCATTGCGCGGGCGAGCGAGCAGCTGCATGTGACGCCGCAGTCAATCAGCGGCCAGCTCACGGAGTTGGAAGACTCGCTGGGTGCCGCCCTGTTCCGGCGTGTGGGCCGTGGATTGGAATTGACCGATACCGGTCGCCGCGCCCTGGGCTACGCCGATGACATATTCAGTCTCGGCGACGAATTGCTCGATGCCGTACGCACCCCCAACCTGCAAACCGCATTCCCTTTCAGGATTGGCGTCGCAGATTCCGTGCCCAAGTCCGTAACCTATGCCATGGTGGAACCCGTGTTGCATCTACAGGAGCCGGTGCGGATCATTTGCCGCGAAGGGCGTCTGGTGGCGCTGCTGGCTGATCTGGCAGTGCACCGTCTGGACCTGGTTATCGCGGATCGCCCGATGCCCGCCAACGTCAATGTAAAGGCGTACAACCACTTGCTCGGATCAAGTGGCCTCACGGTGTTTGCGGCGCCCTCGCTCGCCAAGTCGCTTAAGGGCGCGTTTCCCGCGTGCATGGGTGGCACGCCTTTTCTTTTACCGGGCGAGGGTGTCGCGATACGGACCGGGCTGGAGCGATGGTTCGAGTCGAACGGTATCGTGCCCCGAGTGGTGGGCGAATTCGATGATGGCGCCCTGATGAAGGCGTTCGGGCAAAGCGGCGCGGGGCTGTTTGCAGCACCGACTGCGATCAGTGACTATGTCTGCAAGCAGTACGGCGTGGCTGCCGTGGGGCGCATCGATACCGTCGTCGAGGAGCTTTACGCCATTACAACGGAACGCCGCATCCAGCACCCGGCAGTGGTCGCGGTAAGTGAAGCCGCAGCGCGCGAAGTATTTGCGAAGTCCCACAAGCGGCGCGAACGAAAAGCGGCAGAGTCACGCCTTGCGACCAAAAATCACTAGCCATTTCCCGATCACGCCGGGCAGCAATTTGACTGCGGGCGCTTACGGGGGCGGGTCGACGCGAGGTGGCGCGGCGCTGATAATCGGGAATTTTCCAAGTATCTGTTTTTATTGAATATTTTAATCGGCGCGAATATTGGCTGCCTTCACCACTTTTTGCCAGCGCGCGTGATCGGTCTTGATGTATTCGGCAAACTGCGCCGGTGAATTGCCCAGCGTGGTGGCGCCCAGCGCAGCAAAGCGTTCGCGGATGGCGGGCTGCGCGGTGATTTTTACCAGCGCGCCGTGTACGCGGTTGATGATCTCTGGCGACGTCGCGGCGGGCGCGAGCAGGCCGGTGATGGTTGTCGCATCGAAGCCGTTCAAGCCCTGCTCGGCGAGTGTGGGCACATCCGGCAACAGCGGCGCACGCTGGTCGGTGGTGACTGCCAGCGCACGAATCTTGCCGCTGCGGATGTGCCCCATCGACGCGGTCAATTGATCGACGTGCGAATCGACCTGGCCTCCCATCAAATCAATCAGCGCCGGGCCGCTGCCTTTGTACGGCACGCCGGTCATGCGGATGCCCGCGTTGATCTGAATCAACTCGCCGACCAGATGATTCGACGTGCCGGTTCCCGCAGTTGCCATGGTCATCTGCCCCGGCCGTGTTTTCACCAGCGCAACAAACTCCCTGAACGTTTTTGCCGGCACCGACGGGTGCGAAACCAGCACAAACGGGACGTTGCTGATGCCCGATATCGCGGCGAAGTCACGCAGCGGGTTGTAAAGCGGCTTGGCGAAGACGTTTGTGGCGACGCTGTACACCGAGTTCGACGCCATCAACAGCGTGTAGCCGTCGGGCGGCGCCTTCGCCACGATCTCGCCGCCAATCATGCCGCCCGCGCCCGCGCGGTTTTCCACCACCACCGGCTGGCCGAGCAGTTCGGTGAGTCCCGGCGCGATGGCGCGCGCGTTGATATCCACGTTACCGCCCGGTGCGAAGGGCACCACCACGCGCACGGTTTTTGACGGATAGGGTTGCGCCTGCGCGGTGGCGCACAATGACAGCAGGGCTATACACCAGCAGCGATGGATCATGATTTCTCCACTTGAAAGTCCGATCAGACCGGCAGCATCACCGGCGTATCAATGAATATCTGGTATTGCTGATTCTTGGGTTTGTCGAGGTCTTCGGCCTTGACGTAGCTGATCGACGACTGGCCGATCAACGATCGCGGCAGAACCATCACACGCGCGAAGCCTGTGCTTACATTGGGCGCGGCCTTGGCGTACACCGCGTCCGGCCCAGCCTCATACCACGGCTCGAGCGGCAAATAGCGATGCGCGGTGTTATTGGTGTGAATATCGATGGCACCGGCCAGCAGACAGCGAATGCCGCCGCCCTGGTGCGTGTGCGTCAGCGCTTCGCCGTCCGGCGGGAGATCCACGCGGTCGCAACGCAGCAGCCAGTCTTTTGCGGGGTCAAGGTGCACGGGCGCGGTCAGCAATTTTTTGCTCGTCACGCCTTCGCCGCTGGCGAGGGCAACCGGCGCGCCCGCGCGTGTGAGCTCCCAGCGCAGCACCCAGGTCGTCAGATTACCTGCGGACAACCGCAGGCTGTCGCTGGTGTAAAACGCGCTGTTACCGCCGAGCACACCGTTGAAATTATCCGTGCTCACGCGCAAGCCGCCGTGTATCACGTAAATCGCGCGCACCGCGTTACCCGCAGGAAGATGGATGGCAGCCTTCGGCGCGGTTTCGTCCTTGTACAGACTCAGCTGACAGTTCACAGGCCTGCCCGCTGATCTTCCGGCAGGCCGTACTGCTCTTCCAGTTTCTGTATTTCTGGCAAGCCCGCGATCTCGGTGAACTCCTTGAAGTTCGCGGCCTTGCTGCGCAGCCCGGCTATCGACCCGCTTTGTTTCAACTCGCGCAGCGCGCCACGCATGGCGGGTATCGCCGCCAGAATAATCCAGTTGGGGTAGATCGACAGTTTAAAACCCAGTTTGCCCAGTTCGTCTGCAGGCAGATCCGGTGTCTTGCCGCTGGCAGCCATGTTGTAGAGGAGCGGCACGCCTTTGAATCGTTTGGAAACGATGTCCACCTGCGCGCGACCCACTGGTGCTTCGATGAACAGCACGTCCGCACCGGCTTCACGATAATGTTCGCCCCGTTCCAGCGCGGGTTCCAGCCCCTCGACGGCGATGGCGTCACAGCGCGCGATAATCACAAAATCCTTGTCGCGCCGCGCGTCACACGCGGCCTTGATCTTGGCCACCATTTCCGCCGTGGGTATCACCCGCTTGCCCGCCAGATGTCCACAACGCTTGGGCCACGCCTGGTCTTCGATGTGCACCCCGGCAACACCGGCTTTTTCATAGTCACGGATGGTACGGCGCGTATTGATCGGGTTGCCATAGCCGGTGTCCGCGTCTGCGATCAGCGGCAGCTCGCTGGCGTCGGCGATGCGGCCGGCGTTGTCGATCATTTCCGTGGCGGTGAGCAAACCCACGTCGGGCATGCCCAGGCGTGTAAGACTCGTACCAAAGCCCGTCATGTAGATGGCCTTGAAGCCCTCCATCCGCACCAACCGCGCGGCGAAGGCATCGGCCACCCCAGGCGCGACTACACAACCGGGTTCGGCGAGTAACTTGCGGAGTGTGGTGGTGGCGCGGTCAGACATAATTTTCTCGATTTCCGTGATGGGTTGGCGTCAAGGTTGGCGCTACAATTATAGCCGCTGTACGGTATTCGCAAGGTTCTATGGCATTGTGTTAACTAATTGATTTATAAGGATATTTTATCATGGCTTTCGGCCCGCACCGAATCGAATACGAAGTCATCAAAGGTTGGGAACAACTGCCCGAAGGCTATGCATTTACCGAAGTCGCGGGCGTGGCGTGCGACTCGAAAGATCACGTCTATGTGTTCAATCGCGGCAAGTACCCGATCATCATCTTCGACAAGGAAGGCAAGTTCCTCAACGCGTGGGGCGCGGGTGAATTCGTCGGGCCGCACGGCATATTTATCGACCACGAAGATTACCTATGGCTCGCCGACGACAAGAACCACGTGGTGCACAAATACACCACGGACGGCAAGAAGCTGATGACGCTCGGCGAGCCGGGCAAGGCTGCCGACACCGGCTACAAAATGGGTGTGAGTCCAGTGCGCTGGGCGGCGGGGCCGTTTCACCGCGTCACCAATGTGGCCGTGTTGCCCAGCGGCGACATGTATATCGCCGACGGCTACGGTAACTGCCGTGTGCATAAATATTCCAAAGACGGAAAGCTGCTGTTCTCATGGGGCGAGCCAGGCAGTGGCCCGGGGCAGTTCATCCTGCCGCACGGCATTGCCGTTGACAGCAGCGGGCTGGTGTACGTGGCCGACCGTGAAAATTCACGCGTGCAGATTTTCAAACCCGACGGCGAATACCTGCGCGAGTGGACGCAATTCAACCGCCCCTATGATCTCTTCATCGACGATCAGGACATGATCCACATCGCCGAAGGCGGCTTTCACAATTACATGATGAAGCGCAGCGAAGGCCCGCTGCCTGCTCACGATCAAACCATGATCTACCCGCCCTGCGGGCATTCGCCGATTGCACGCGTCTCCGTGGTCGACCCGGATGAAAAAATCTACGCGCAGGTGGGCGGTGAAAACCCCGCCCTGCCCGGCAACTTCGTCGCGCCGCACGGTATCTGGGTGGATAAGCGCGGTGACTTCTATGTGGGCGAAGTGATCGTCAACGCCGGTGCAGTCAAGCGCATGGCGCCGTTGCGGCCGGCGGGGTTTCAGAAGTTTCGGCGGCGGAAGGGGTAGTGCTCTAAACTTTGCCGGACCTGCCAAAACGCGAGCAAGCTGCCCAACTGACCCTGTCGGTCCCGCGCAGGCGGGAACCCATAACGCAGTGGCAAAGAACTACTACGTTTACATGCTGGCAAGCCATAGATACGGCACGATTTACACTGGCGTCACGTCAGACCTCATCAAACGCACGTGGCAACATAAAGAAGGATTTGTCGAAGGCTTCACCAAAGAATACGCGGTCAAGCATTTGGTATGGTACGAACAGCACGAAAACGTCCTGTCAGCCATCGCCCGAGAAAAACAAATCAAGAAGTGGAACCGTGCGTGGAAGATCAAGCTGATACAGGAGGGCAATCCGCAATGGCGGGATTTGTATAGAGTAGTGGTAGGCTAGTTGCGTTATGGGTTCCCACCTGCGTGGGAACGACAGGGATGGAATTTTTGATTTTGCAAACTAAACAGAGAGGAAACAAAAATGGGCAACAGCGTACAAAACAAAGTCGTCGTAGTAACCGGTGCGGGTGGCGGCATCGGCCGTGAAATGGCGCTGGCGATGGCCGCCAATGGCGCCAAGGTCGTGGTCAACGACATCGGTGCGGCCCTTTCAGGCGCGGCAGATGCCGCCATGGAAGGCGCGGCGCAAAAAGTGGTGAACGAAATCAAGGCTGCGGGCGGCACGGCCGTGGCCAACACCGATTCGGTTTCCACCTGGGCATCGGCCGAACACATCATCCAGTGCGCGCTCGATACCTATGGCCGTATCGACGGCGTGGTCAACAACGCCGGTATTTTGCGCGACCGTATTTTTCACAAGATGAGTGAAGACGACTGGAACTCGGTCATCGCCGTGCATCTGA
>SYEN01000425.1 GCA_005800795.1 Burkholderiales bacterium
GCCTTGGAGACGCAACTACGGCCCATAGGGCATGCGCTATTGAAACGATACTCCGAGAGAAATCGCAAACGTGTTTACACGATGCTATTATACGCTCTTGCCACTTGTACACGCGGCAAACAGGCATCGACTGTGCGTCCGCTTGACAGGAAATCTGCAACGACGCTGCCCAATGACCTGCAAAAAAATTTATCAATAAAATCAATAGGTTACATATGGACTTTGCGATTGAAGATACGACCGAACAAAGTGCGTTTCGAGTCGAGGTGCGCGCATTTCTGGATAAGAACGTGTCCCCAAAGATTGAGCATATGGCCGATCCGTGCGACATGTCGTTCGAGCAATATCAGTTGCGCCGCGACCTCGGGCGCGCATTAGGCGCGCGGGGCTGGCTGTATCCTTCGATGCCGAAAGAATACGGCGGCGGCGATCTGCCGGCGGAGCATATCGGCATTCTTACCGATGAGCTGACGCGCATCGGCCTTGCGCTGCCACCCTACTACGACGCCGGCGGCCGCATGGGTGCACCAACCATTCTGGTATGGGGCACCGAGGAACACAAAAAGCGTTTCCTGCCACCGATCTGCCGTGGCGAAGTGCGCACTTGGCAATTGCTGTCCGAACCGGGTGCGGGCTCCGACCTTGCGGGTATCAAAACTACCGCCATTCGCGATGGCGACCATTACGTGGTGAACGGCCAGAAAATGTGGGTCGGCAGTTCGCACGGCGCGGATTATTCGTGGACGATTCTCGTCACGGACCCCAAGGGCGAGCGCCACAAGAATCTGTCGTGGATGATGATCCCGATGAACCTGCCGGGCATTACCGTGACACCGATGGACCTGCTTGCCACCGGCGGCGAAGGCGGCAGTGGCTGCGGCGTGAAGAACACCATATTTTTCGACAACGTGCGCGTGCCCGCCGAAAACCTCGTCGGCGGCGAGAACAACGGCTGGAAAGTGGCCACCACTCACCTCGAGGTCGAGCATGGCGGCATGGGACGCATGGCCGATCGCCGCGTGGTGTATGAATTCATCGATCTGTGCAAAAAACGCGAAGACGGCTGGGCCATCGCCGACGAGCCTGGCGCGCGAGAGGAAATCGTCAACCTCTATATCGAATCCGAGATCACCCGTCTGTTCGCCACGCGCAATCACTGGCTGTCGCACGCCAACCAGCCGCGCTCCTACGAAGGATCGCAATACAGCCTGCGGCGCAAGCTGTCGGGTCTCGACATGGGCGAAAAAATGGTGCGCATCGCAGGCCCGCTGGTGCTGACCAAGGACAAGCGATGGGCGCCGCTGCGTGGCTCGATTGAATACTTCCAACGCGATTCCATCACGGCGCTACATCCGGGCGCGACCACGGATATTCAGCGCGTAATTATGTCGCGGCGCCTCGGCATTGGCGGGCGCGAACGCGAAAAAGCCGCCAATCTGCGATAGGTGTATTGGCCTCCTTTCTCACTTCAATCCTCCCACAATCCCCTCTGAAGGGGATTCATCCGGAACAGACCATGGACCTCTCACTCAACGACACCCAACAATTGATTCAGGATTCCGCGCGCGACTTTGTACGCGGATCATGCGGCCGCGACGTGCTGTTGAAACTAGACCGCGACCCAGGCGCGTTAATGAATACATTGTGGAAACCCATGTCGGAACTCGGCTGGACAGGCATGGCAATACCCGAAGAATACGGCGGCACCGGCAACAGCTTGACTGACGTGGCGGTGCTGTTTGAAGAACTGGGCTGCGGCCCGGTGCCTGGCCCGCTGTTTTCTTCGGCCGTGCTGTGCGCGCGCATCTTGATGGAAGCTGCCGGTGATACGCTAAAGAAAGCGTGGCTGCCGCGCATCGCCAGCGGCGAACGCGTGTTCGCGTTGGCGCTTACCGAACAACAATACAACTGGTCAGCCCACGGCTTGCGCACTCATGCCAAGCGTACGGGTAACGATTACGTGCTATCGGGCACCAAGGTGTTTGTTCACGATGCACTGCATGCGACCGATTTGCTGGTGGCTGCACGTGTGGATGGTGCGGCCAACATCAGTCTGATACGCGTGGATGCCAAGGCGGCGGGCGTTGTCGTACGCGCACTCGACGGCTTCATCACCGGCATGACTGAAGTACTGCTCGACAATGTGAAAGTCAGCGCAGCTGATGTAATCGCCGACGGCTGGCCTGCAGCAGAACGCGCAATGCTCACGGTAACACCAGTGTTGTGTGCCTACAAGGTGGGTTCGTGCAAGGCGATATTCGACCTGTCGCTCAACTACGCCCGCGAACGAACGCAATTTGGCCAGGTCATCGGCCGCTTTGCGCGCGTGCAGGATCACATTATTCACATGGTCAACTATCTTGATGCGGCGCGATGGACCACTTACGAGGCACTGGCAAAACTTGATAGCGGCGTCGATGCCACGGCAAGTTGTCATGTGGCGAAATCGGTATCTTCGGAAAGTTATATGCACGCTTGCGACTACGCGCATGAGGTACACGCAGGCATCGGCGTATCGCGTGAATACGGCCTTACCCTTCACACCAGAATGTCACGCTCGCTATATCACTGCCTGGGTGCGCCCAAGATGCACCGCAAGAAACTTGAAAGCGTGCTCGGATTGGTTGCAGCGTAGCCTGCAATTTCGCCCAGTCGAACGAAAGAACAATCTGACTGGGAGATTTTGTCCCTATTCAAGGTGATGCTCACCCGCAACAAGCTCACGTAAAGGCCTCTATCGCGCAATAACCTGGCAGCTGGCGCTTGAAAAGTGACTCCCAGGCAGCACATGTCGCTTAAATAAAACAATCTATTAAATCAATAAGTTACGTTATTTCTGGAGAATTTTATGAGTACCGAAGAAGTCGGCTTTTGCATAGAAAACCATGTTGCGACAGTCGAGTTACGACGCCCGCCCAACAATTTTCTGGATATCGATTTGATCGGCGCTCTTGCGACAGTACTCGAAGCACTGGATAAAGACGCATCTTGCCGCGCTATTGTGCTGGCGGCTGCAGGCAAACATTTTTGTGCAGGCGCAAACCTCAAAAAGCGCGTAGACGATGAGGCTGCAGGCAAGCCGCAGGCTGCCCGTCCGCGGCACTTATATCACGAAGCGCAGCGGCTGGTGCAAACCAAAAAGCCCATTATTGCGGCAGTACATGGAAGCGCCATCGGCGCGGGGCTGGGGCTTGCGCTGGTGGCCGATTTCCGCGTTACCTGTAAAGAGGCTCGACTAGCCGCAAATTTCTGTTCGCTTGGCTACCACCCCGGCTTTGGCATGACCTATACCCTGCCGCGGCTGGTGGGCGATCAAACCGCCAAATGGTTATTCCTGACCGGACGGCGCGTGCCGGGCGATGAAGCCGTTGAAATGGGCCTGGCAGATCGATTAGTAGCGCAAGACGACGTGCGCAAGGTTGCCACTGAGATGGCTACCGAACTCGCGAATTCGGCACCGCTGGCGGTACAAGCCGCGCGCGAGACGCTAAATGCCGGCCACTTTGAGGCATTCCGCGCGGCGACCGAGCGCGAAGCCTTTCAGCAGACCATGCTGCGTGAAACCAACGACTTCAAGGAAGGCGTCAAGGCAGGCTTTGACCGGCGCGCACCAATGTTCACCGGCACATAGTTTCGCGCCCCAACCACAGAGGCAGCCAAATCTGGGTCACGGGCACACCCTAGCGAAACCCCAGCACATCAAACATATCAAACAACCCGTTCGGCTTGCCCACCACCCATTGCGCTGCGCGCAACGCGCCGGTGGCGTAGTTCATGCGGCTGGATGAGCGGTGCGAGATTTCCACGCGTTCGCCCATGCCGATGAACATTACGGTGTGGTCGCCTACGAGGTCGCCACCGCGGATGGTGGAAAAGCCGATGGTGTCGTCCTTGCGTTCGCCGGTGACGCCTTCGCGGCCGTAGATTGCGCAGGATTTCAGATCGCGTCCCGTCGCCTGTGCCACGACTTCACCCATGCGCAGTGCCGTGCCGGAAGGCGCGTCAACCTTCAGCCGGTGATGGGCCTCGATGACTTCGATATCGTAGCCTTTGCCCAGCGACCTGGCCGCCGTTTCGAGCAGCTTGAACGTGACATTGACGCCCACACTGAAGTTGGGCGCTACCACCATTGCGACTCCCGTGGCCGCATCAGACAAGGCCTTTTTGCCGGCATCGTCAAAGCCGGTAGTGCCGATCACCGGACGTACGCCGAGCTTGCGGCACAGCGCAACATGATGCAATGTGCCTTCGGGCCGCGTGAAATCTATCAGCGCATCACAACCTTTAAGCGCGTGTTCCACATCGTCGGTCACTTTCACGCCACACGCCGCTCCCACGAATTCACCGGCGTCCTTGCCCAAATGCGGGCTCCCCGTGATTTCCAGCGCGGCTGCCAGTTTCAGATCGTCATTACGCAGCACGGCTTCGATCAGCGTACGTCCCATGCGCCCGCTTGCGCCTGCGATGGCGATATCGAGTGGCATATATAACCTATTGATTTAATTTATATTTTTTATTTCTTGCTCTACGAAAATCCGCTGTTTTTCTACGCTGCGCCAGCGTTATTTCGGCTTAGGCACAGGATCAATAAATGGCGGCGGCAGCGTGCCCGGCTCGGAAAAGCGCTCGGCCCTATCAAGACCGGTTGGCGGTGTAGGATTTGCGACGGCATCCTGTAAGCGTCCAAAAAAACCGCGCCCCGACGCAGTCGGCGCTGGCTTCTCGGCAGGTTGGGCTTGCGGTTTAATTTCGGGCTTAACAGCTAGGGGCGCCACGACAGATTTCGTTGCGGGCTGCGCGTTCACAGGTTTTTCAGCGGGCATTGGCACAGAAGCCGGTGAAGGAGCCGAAGGCTTCGGAGCAACTTCAGCCTGCGCGGGTTTACTAGCGGATGAGCCACCAAACAGCCGCCCAAAGAACCCCGACTCAGAGCTCGCCTTGTCTCCTGGCTTGGTTTGGGGTTTGGTGACGACAGCGGACTTGCTATCCGGCGCTGAAGGCGGCGCAAACGGGCTGGCAGGTTCAGCTTCTTCCGGCTTTATGGTTAAACGCGGCATCGGCGGCGCATCCAGCGGTGGCGCCACAATGCCTTGTTCTGCCGCCGAACGTGTTGGCGGCTCCTGGGCGATGGGCTTTGCCGCTTCTGCCGCTACAGGCTTCGCCGCGTCACCCGGCCCCGGCACCAGTTGCAACTTCGGCTTGCCGACCTCAGGAATGGGTTCGCGCACGCGCGCTACAGGCTCTGCCTGTCCGGTCGCTGGTGCGGCAGCGGATTTGGGTTCTGGCTTGACGACGGTTTTCGCTGCTGCAGCGACGGGTTTCTCCTGCGGCTTGGCGCTGGCCACCCCATCGCCGTCGTAACGCACCATTTTGTCGTCTATAAAAAACACCCTGAGCTGACGCTGCTCAATGACCTCACCGCCTTTTTTCATCGAGTACACATAATCCCAGCGGTCGGTGCGGAAAGGGTCGACCAGCAGCGGGGTGCCCAGAATGAATCGCACCTGATTGCGCGTCATGCCGGGCTGCAATTTATCGATCATCTCTTGCGTGATCACGTTGCCTTGCTGGATATCGATTTTGTGCGGGCCGAGGCCGGGCAGCGTAGGTACGGTCATTTGCGGCATCTGCTGACAGCCCGCAAGCGCCGCCAGTAACAGCTGCATCAGAAGTAACTTATTGTTTTTTATAGACATATCGATAAAAGCCCGGCGTAGCGTCAAACATTTTCGACCATGCGCCGCGCGCAAGGTTTCCACGCCGGAGAATACCCATTATGATAGCCTAGACGTGCCCCTCTCCGATAGATAATCCGCTGATCAGCCGTTGAATTCTACAACCCGAGTAAAAACCAGTGGTCTCAAGGTCACACTGCCGCGCCTGCGCATACTCGAACTGTTCGAGAAAAGCACGGTGCGCCACCTGTCAGCGGAAGACGTCTACAAGCTGCTGCAAAAAGACGGTACCGACACGGGCCTGGCGACAGTCTATCGTGTGCTGCTGCAATTCGAGCAGGCAGGCTTGCTGATACGGCACCACTTTGAATCTGACAAGGCGGTGTTCGAGCTCAACCAGGGCAGCCATCACGATCATCTGGTGTGCGTGCAATGCGGCCACGTTGAGGAGTTTTACGACGCTGATATCGAAAAACGGCAGTCCGAAGTCGCACAAGCGCGTGGCTTTCGCGTCCACGATCACTCGCTGCACATCTATGCCGATTGCCTGCGCAACAGTTGCCCGCGCCGACCGCTCAAGACTTGAAACCGCGTCGCGTCTATAGCCCGCGTGCATCGTTGACTTGACGCTGCGCCCTGCGCCCTATGTGACAAGGTGCGTGTAAGCCGTTGCGCCATGAGGCACGTTAATCTGCAGGGTCGCGCACGGCGTTGCACCCAGCAACTCAGTAACGCGCGGCAGGGCGCAGGCATGGGTAGCCTACCGAACGGATAACTATAAGTATATGTTTTAAAACACTTTTTACACATGATCTCGTCCCTTATTCTCTGCATTTCGGCGCTTCATGCTTCGCTGGCTGCAGCACTGCTATTGGCGGCGCCTGCACTCGCGCAAGCGCCCCTCTCCACTCCGGCCATAACCGCCGCACCGGTCACATCACCGCCAGCGGTTCGCAACGCCGCGTGGTGGACGGATGCCAGCCGCATCCTCGCGGGCCAATTGCCGGAAGCCGGCAGCGCACTCAGCAAGATCGCCAACACCATGGCGGTGCTACAACATCGTGACGCGTTTCAACGCTCGTGGCCACCATTCGATACCACTCGGCTCAAGCCGGCTATGAAATTCGCACAGGACGAAATCGTTCCGCGGCCACAAGCTGTGGGGCCGGTTTTTTATCCTTTCAGCGGGCCGGACGCGCTGTATGCGCTGGGCATGTTTCCCAACGCGTCCACGTACGTATTGATGGGTCTTGAGCCAGTGGGCGAACTGCCCGATCTGAACACGCTGACCGAGGCAGATCTCTCCAACAGCCTCACCGAACTGCGTGCCTCCATCGCATCCATCCAGTCATTCAGCTTTTTCCGCACGCGGGAAATGCACGCGCAATTCAGCCGTAACCAGTTCTCCGGCGTCACGCCGATTCTGCTGCTGTTCATCGCGCGCCATGGCTTTGCCGTTCATCGGGCAGACCCCATTCTGATAGAGCCCGACGGTAGCCTGCGCGAAACGACCCCTGCAGTCCAGCGCGCGCTACCCGAAGGCCGCGTGCCCGGCTTGCGTATCACGTTCTCCAAGTCCGGCGAAAAGCGGCTGCGCTCGATGTACTACTTCAAGGCAGATTTAAGCGATAACGGCTTGACCGCTGCACCCCAACCGCTCACGTGGATCGCGAGCACCGCGCCCCGTGCCACCTATCTGAAATCAGCGTCCTACCTGATGCACGCGCCGCAGTTTTCGCAGATTCGCGACTTCATCCTCGAAAAAACCGAGCTGATCTTGCAGGATGATTCCGGAATTCCGCTACGCCATTTTTCATCGGAACACTGGGACCGCGCGTTCTTCGGTACCTACGATGGCCCGATACGCCTGTTCGCCAACCGCTTTCAGAAAGATTTGCTTGACGCCTACGGCACCACCGCTAAACCACTCGGCTTCGGTATCGGCTACGATCATCAGGACAAGGCCAGCAACCTCCAGCGCTTCATCCGCAAACGCCGCGCCGGTTAACGAGGCGTCCCGCGCCCCCGTTTGCCATCAGGACGCCAACTTCAAGGATTGCCTCGCCGTATTGCGTTTTGTTGGCGCGCTAACGCGTTTGCAACGGCAACGGATTACGTCTGTTGGCACCACGCGTACAACGCGTCGTACAGCACCATCCCCTGCTTCAGCATTGCATGATCGTCGGTGTAATTACGTGACAGGCCCTGGGATAGCGCTAGCAACCCCGCCGATTGCGGCGTGAGATCCAGCTTGCCGGTATCCGCACCACGCACAATAGGGGCCAGACGGTCCAACGCCGGCTCCGACAGACGATAAGCCTTGATAAACGCATCGAAACTGCATTGCTCACCCGAGTGACCGAACGCTGCTCCCTCTACGTCATAAGGTTCCGCAGTGTGCTCAGCCGCCACGCGTTTGACGTCTGCAGAGGGTACATACAAAAACTCCGCCTCGGGATCGATGAATCGCTTAATCAGCCACGGACAGGCAATGCGGTCGATTTTCGGCCGCTCGCGCGTTACCCAGCGCGTGGCAGCGTTCTTGGGCTTGCCCGCGACTGCACCGCCGTTGCCGATCCAGCCTTCTTCAATGCCGCCCTCGAGAAACCGCGCATTGAACCCTGCGTCGCGCAAAGCCTTCGCGGCATTCTGGCTAACCTCATGCCCGTGCACACAGTACACCACCACCGCGCGCGCTTGCGGCTAGGCGTGCGACCATTCTGCAACCGTTGTAGGATCACGCCGCAGCGCGCCCACAATCACTTGTGTGGACGAAAGAAACGCTGGCGTGCGGCGAACGTCGATCACCAGCGGCGGCAATACGCCGGCAAGTTGCGCTTGCAAATCTTCAGGCGGCAGGGAGAGAGCAGATATGGCGGCATCCATGGCTTCATGATCCTTTCAGTTCGGGATGGAAGCAGAGCTTGGACGCAAGCGTCTAGCCCGAATGTTGCATAAACAATCCGCTCTCAAGCATTTGACATCATGTGGAATAGAAATCGCCGCATTTGAGAACGACAAACGCA
>SYEN01000426.1 GCA_005800795.1 Burkholderiales bacterium
AAATCACGCAAGACGTGCGCGACTATGCCGCCAAGCAGGGCGTTGACGAAAAAGCCGCGCTCGCCAAGGGCATGGAAGAAAAATCCATCGAATTCAAGAAAAAAGGCGCCGAGGTTTATCACAAGGTTTAGTTACCTTGCGGTCAATCGTAAGTATTTGATTTTATTGAGTTTTTTTGACGCACTTTTGATGCGATACAGCTAGCCAAACCTTGTTTTGCTGGCTGTTTTTTTGTGGCTGGCACTGCTTGCGGGTTGCGGCGAGCCGGCGAATTTCAAATCCGCACCGGCAGAAACCGGGGCGGCGGACGGCGCGGTCGCGATGGTGCAACCGGCAGGCCGCGCGATGGCAGGTGCTCCGCAAGCAGCTTCCTCACTGGATGCGCAGAATGTCCCGGCGCCCACCTCTGCGCCACGCCACATCGCTTACATTCACCGTTACGCCATCGAAGCCGAGCGCGCCAAGCTGCGCGCCGTGCTGGACGCACATCTTGCGCGCTGCAAACAAATCGATTGCGAAGTCGTCACGCAAAGTTTTCAGGAAGAAAATGAGTCACAACCGCCCAGTGCAAATTTGCAGGTGCGTGTGGCGCACAAAGACACGCCCAAATTCACTGAAGCTTTAAAAAGTGGCGAAGGCCGGGTGCTGCGTCAATCCACTTCCGCCGAGGACAAAACGCTGCAAGTCGTCGACGTCGAAGCGCGCATCATCAATTTGCAGCAACTCCGCGAGCGTTATCGCAAGCTGCTCGCCGACCCCAAGGCGGGCATCAAGGAGGCCGTCGAAATTGAACGCGCGCTGGCGCAGGCGCAGAGCGAACTCGACAGCCTTGCCGCGCAACGCCGCGTGCTGGCGCAGCAAACCGAACGCGAGTTGTTCGAGATCGGCTATCAGGCGCGCCGCAGCGCCATCGAGCAGAGTATTTTTGAGCCGGTGAAGGAAGCGCTGATTTCGTTCGGACGCGTGATGATGCAAAGCCTCGCAGCGCTGATCAGTTTTGTCGCGGCGAGTCTGGTGTGGATCGTGTTGCTGACGGCGCTGATTTGGGGTGTTCGTCGTTGGCTGCGGTGGCGCAAAATGCGTCAAAGCAAATAAATCAATAAAAACAAATAGTTAAATAATTTCCTGACAATTGTTCAGCACAATCCTTTGACACTCGATTGCGTGCCGTCTGTACACGGCGGACGCGGCGAGTCGTTAATCAAAGTTTGTCCGACTGTTCAATAACTTCCTTACTCCCAGACTTTTCAGGAGCCTCGCGCATGAAACCCCGCCATCTGTTAGTCATCGCAGCTGCCAGCATAGCCTTTAGCCTGCCCGCCGCTGCGCAAAGCCGCGATTCCCGTGACACTTTCGATTCCGTGTTCGACCGCATCGATCCGGAAGTGCTGTTCAAAGGCCTGATCCGCGAAAACGATGTATCGCTGCTGTTTCAGCATCTGCGCGAATCCGTGGCCGCCAGCGCACGCGGCGAGGAAGCCCAGCAAAGCGAAGCCATGAAACACCGCAGCGAGCAGATTCAGCGTGAAATCGCGGCGCGCGGCAGCGTGCTGCTGTCGGCGTTGCTCACCGCGTTTGAGTCGGCCGCGCGGCAGGCGGTGCGTGAAGGCCTGGGCGGATTTGATACCAAGGCGCCGCGCGAACCGCCATTCCCGCGCTAAATCCCGCGTTAATTTCCAAGCCGGATTCCGCGTTTGCCGTCCGCGTTTCCTGCAAAGGGAGCGTAAGCTCCGCTGTGTTAGCATGCGCCCTTTTTGAGGCTGCATGGCTGAATCTTCTACATCGTACCTGGTTGCCGTCATCCTCGGCATCGTTGAAGGCCTGACAGAATTTCTGCCCATTTCCAGCACTGGGCATTTGATTCTTGCGGGCGGGCTGCTGGGCTATCACAGCGAAAAAGCCAAGGTCTTCGAGATTGTCATTCAGACCGGCGCGATGATGGCGGTGGTGTGGGAATACCGCCGCCGCTTTCTTGGCGTGGCGATGGGTGCGTTCAACGATCGCGCCTCGCAACGTTTCTTGATGAATCTGATTATCGCGTTCATCCCTGCGGCGGTGATGGGTTTGCTGTTCAGCAGCTTCATCAAGAGTTATTTGTTTTTTGCCGTGCCGGTGGCGCTGGCGTTTATCGTCGGCGGCATCATTATTCTGTGGGTGGAGCGGCGGCAGAACGCGCCCGCGCCGCGCGTGCTGGAAGTGGACGACATGACATGGCAGGACGCCTTAAAAGTCGGCCTCGCACAAACGGTCGCGCTGATTCCCGGCACTTCGCGTTCGGGCGCAACGATAATCGGCGGCATGCTGTTCGGCCTGTCGCGCAAAGTGGCCACCGAGTTTTCGTTTTTTCTGGCGGTGCCCACGCTGGTGGCGGCGGGCGGCTATAGCCTGATCAAAAACCGCGCACTGCTCTCCGCCGACAACATCGGATTTTTCACCGTGGGCTCGGTCACCGCGTTTATCTCCGCGTTCATCTGCATTCGCTGGCTGATCCGCTACGTTGCCACGCACGACTTTACGATTTTTGCGTGGTATCGCATCGTGTTTGGGGTGGTGATTCTGGCATCCGTGTACACGGGTGCGATTCAGTGGCCGTCGTAAGCGCCCGCTAGACATATGCTACTGGACCGGTACCGCGATCTGTTTCGCGTGCCCGCCATACACGCCACGTTGCTGGCGTCCATCCCCGGGCGCCTGCCGATCGGCATTGCGGGTTTCGCGATCTTGCTGATGGTGCAACACAAATCGGGCTCGTTCATCACAGCCGGCGTGGCCAGCGGGCTGTATGTCGCGGGGCTGGCGAGTGTCGCGCCGCTAATCGGCCGGACGATTGACCGCATCGGGCCGCTGCCGGTGCTGCGGCTGTGTGCGGTGGTGTATCCGTTGATGCTGCTGGCACTGGTTGCGCTGGTGAGCGTGCAGGCGCATGCGTTTGCTGTCGCGCTGTGCGCGTATGTGGCGGGTGCGGCGCTGCCGCCGATAACGATTTGCATGCGTACGCTGTATCCACGCGTATTGACCGATCCCGCACAGCTGCAAACCGCGTATTCGGTGGATTCGGTGATCGTCGAATCCGTGTTCGTTATCGGTCCGGCGCTGGTGGCGCTGTTTCTCGCGGCGGGTTATCCCGAAGGTGCCGTGCTGCTGGCGGCGGTGAGCGCCGCCGCGGGCACGCTGTGGTTCGGCCGGACGCCCGTCATCCGCAACTGGGAGATCGTCACGCGTGCAACGGGCAGCGGCGGCGGTGTGTTCAGCGATCGCAGCCTTGTGGTGCTGTTGATTGCCACGGTGTTTTATTCCGTTGCGTTCGGTATGTACGAAGTCGGCGTCACCGCGTGGGCGACGCGGCGCGGCATGCCTTCCATTGCGGGCATCGCACTCGCGCTGGCGAGTCTGGGCAGCGCGCTGGGCGCGTTCGCCTACGGCGCGCGGCACTGGCAGGCGCCGCTGCGCAAACAGTTTTTGATTGCGCTGGCGCTGATGGCGAGCGGCACGCTGCTGGTGGCGCCAGTTAACGATAAGTATTTGTTTTTATTAATAAATTTAATTGCTGGTGTACCGATGGCCAGCGTCATCGCAACGCAGTCGCTGCTGCTGTCACGGCTTGCTCCGCCGGGCAAGCTGGCGGAAAGTTTTACCTGGGGCGGCACGTATTTGCTGGGCGGCATCAGTGGCGGCATCGCGTTGGGCGGCGTGTTGGCGGAGACCATTGATCCCGCGTGGATACTGGTGACGGCGGCGGGTGCGACCGCCACTGCCGCGTTGCTTTCGCTCACCATTCCGCATTCGGACAAGCTAGATAGTGTCGGCGATCATTACGTGAGCTAACATGGCGGCTCTCGCTCTTTGAAAGAGGCCCCGCATGAA
>SYEN01000427.1 GCA_005800795.1 Burkholderiales bacterium
CCCAGTCCGGCAATCATGCCGGTGTGGGAATCGGTGCCGACCCGCGAATCGGGAAAATACTCACCGTTTCGCTCCAGCACGCCCGGCGCCAGAAACTCCAGATTCACCTGATGCAGAATGCCACTGCCCGGCGGCAGCAGCCGTATGCCTTTGTAGGCCTGCATCGCCCACTTCACGAAGCGAAAGCGCTCGGCGTTGCGCTCAATGTCGCGCGCATTGTTTTTTGCGGCGGCATCGGGCGTGCCGTGGAAATCCACCGTCAACGAGTGATCGAGCACCATGTCCACCGGCACTTTCGGCTCGGCCAGCGACAGGGGCAGGCCCCGTTTATTGACCTCGCCGCGTATCGCTGTCAAATCGCCGAGCAACGGGATGCCCGCCATGCAGTTCAGCACGACGCGCCCGACGATAAACGGAATTTCCGCAGTGCGCGGCGCATTCGGTTGCCATGCCGCCAGCTCGCGCACGTTGTCATCGCTGACCAGGTCACCGCCGCTATGGCGCAACAGGGACTCCAGCACGACGCGCAGTGACACCGGCAAGCGCGAGATGTTGCCGGCGCCTTGTTGTTGCAACGTGTGCAGGGAATAGTAGTGGCCGGACTTGCCGTGGCCGGGATCAAAGGGCTGTTTGCACGTGGATTTAAGGGACATGATTTATCTGGTTGATTGCGGTTCAATAAGTTAGGCACTCTAGAGCCTGATATGCACTTTAAAAAAACTCAATTAAAACAGATACTTGCATCCATGCATTTCCCCCTCGCCCCTACCCCTCTCCCGGAGGGCGAGGGGTTTTTAGCACTTCTCCCCCGGGAGAAGGATTGGGATGAGGGAAACGAATTTGGAAAGCCGACGAGTGCATAACAGGCTCCAGGAGACTACTTCGCAAAACCCAATTCCCGCAGCAGCCTGCCGGTGACTTCGCGTTCTGCCACCAATTCCTTTTGGAACTGTGCGGAACTCGCAAACGCATCTGCCCAGCCATATTGGGCGAGGGCTTTTTTCCAGGCGTCGGTTTTCATCAGCAGACTCAAGCGCTCGTCCCAAAAGGCGACGACTTCGCGTGGCGTTCCGGGCGGCGCGAACAGGCCGCGCCAGTGCAAAACCTGCATGTCCACACCCAGGCCGCGCCAGTGGGGTACGCCGGCCAGGTCGCCGCCCTGCGGCGACGGTGCGGAGGTCGCGATCAGCCGCGCCTTGCCGGCCTTGACGTGTTCCATGGCTTCAGATGCCGTGGTGGAGATCACCGGCACATGGCCGCCGAGCAGCTGCACGTTGAGATTGCCGCGAAACGCGGCGATGCGCAGTTTTTTGTAATCCGCACCGTGTTGCATCGCCGGTCGAACAATATTGAAATAGTCGTTGCTCGGGATCGAACCGACGCCGAACGTCATCGACGTGGGGTCTTGCTTGATCTGATCGAGGATGTCCCGCGCGCTGCGCAGCGGCGCGTCGGCGCGCACCACCCATACGAGATATTCGGTAATCAGACGGGCCAGCGGCACGAAATTGTCGAAGTCGAGCTGCGTCGTACCGACGATCTTGTTCTGATAAATACGGTTGCTTTCGACATACAGCACATGCGGGTCGCCTTTCTTCTGGTGCACGTAGGCCTTGGCCGCGTCGCCCGCTGCGCCGCCCATGTTGTTGATGACCATCGGCTGGGTGATGAGTTTGGCTTCGTGCAGGGCGTTATCCAGCGCGCGTGCTGCGGTGTCGAGCCCCCCACCGGCGCCGCCCGCCGGCACGACTTCGATGCGGCGTGTGGGAAATGCGGCGTGTGCAAACGTGCCTGCAAGCAAGCAGCCGGCTGCGAACATACAGACGAGTTTGTTCATGATGTCGTGTCTCGATATTTTCAGGATGAGGAACGTGCGATTTCTTGATGATCGCCGATTTTAACGGTGGTGACCCTGTGAAGTCAGTAGCGTGCGTATTGAGCCGGCGAATATGCGATCATCCCGGCTGGCAGGATTTTCACCAAAGGAATTGTTCATGGGCCAGCAACCGGTCGTTACGGTAGACGACATTACCAAGATTGCTTTTGACTCGCGCCGTCCAGGCTGTGAAAAAGGCGTGATGCACGAAGATGGCGCGGTGCAAACCGCTGTGTTTCGCGTGGCGCCCGGTTCGGGTGTGCCGCGCCATTTGCATTCGCGTGTTTACGACCTTTTCGTGGGCGTAAAAGGCCTGCTCGAAATCCGCTACGAAGGCCAGCACGGCCATGGCATTTTCGCGCTCAAGCCGGGCGCGTTTTGCGCCATGCCGCCCGGCGTGCGGCATGAGGTGTTTAACCCCAGCCAGACTGCCGAGGCGTTTTTTCTGATCGTGCATGCGCCGCATAATGGCTACGATTTCGTTCCGGTCGAGTTCAAGCACCTTGAACCGATGTTAAATGATCCGCAGTACCGCGTTCCTTCTGAATAACGTAGCGGACGTGCAGGTTTCCGGTGCAAACTGACGCCGCAAAACCTGCGAGCGTGCAGTCGTCTGTTGCGATGGTGGTGGGGCTCACCACCTTCGCGCAAATCGCCACGGTCATGGGTATTGCCGTATTCCCGGTGATTGCGCCCAAACTCGCGGTGGAGATGGGCGTGGAGCCCTCGCTGATCGGCTTTCAGATGAGTCTGGTTTACGGCGCAGCCATGTTATCAGCGCCTTTTTCGACCTGGATGGTGACGTGCTACGGCGCCTGCCGCGCGATACAGACCGGCTTGCTGTTCAGCATGATTGCGCTACTGCTCGCTTTGCAGTCAGGCCTCGCGGCGCTGGTGATGGCATCGATTTTGTTGGGCGCGGCGATGAGCGTGATGACGCCGGCGGCTGCACACATTCTGTTTCGTTTCAGCCCGCCGCGGCACCGCAATCTGCTGTTTTCCATCAAGCAAACCTGCGTGCCCGCGGGCTGGATGATCGTGGCGCTGGTGGCGCCGCCGATCGCGTTGCAGTTTGGCTGGCAATGGGCCATCGTCGCGGTGATGGTGTTTACCGTGCTGATGACGGTGGCACTGCAACCACTGCGTGCGGTGTGGGACAATGATCGTTCACCCTCGGCAGGCGGGGTGCGGCAGCAGGCGCGCGAAGGGTTGAGCCTGCTGTGGCATCAGGCCGAGTTGCGCTGGCTGTCGCTGGCGTCGATGTTCATGTCGGGCGTGCAGCTGTGTCTGAGTTCGTTCGCTGTAACCATGCTGGTGCAGGAGGCTGGCTACGATCTGGTGGCGGCGGGTTTGATGCTGTCGGTGGCGCAAGCCGCAGGTGTCACCGGACGAATTGTCTGGGGCTGGATCGCTGACCGGCACGGCAACTGCCTTGTGCTGCTGATACGTCTTTCGGCCGTGATGATGGCGTGTTGCCTGGTGATGGCGTTGCTCACGCCGCAGTGGCCGCGCGGCATGACCGGCGCGCTGTTTTTGGTGTTCGGCGCCTCTGCCATCGGCTGGAACGGTTTGTTTCTCGCAGAAGTCGCACGGCTTAGTCCGCCGGGCAAAGTCAGCGTCGCCACTAGCGGCGCAATGGCCTGGAATTTCGCTGGCATTTTGATCGGTCCGGCGCTGTTTGCGGTGATCTACCGCTTCAATGGCAGCTATGCGTCGACCTTCGGTTGGCTGACAATTTTTGCGCTGGGCGGTTTTGCCTCTTTGTTGCTGTGCGCGGCGAGTGCACGGCGGACGCCGCGTACGGCAAGCGGGACGCGTAACGGTGCACCTACATGATCGAATTCAGCGCAGGCGAATGGGCGTTGTTCACGGGTGCGATTCTGCTGGCGTTTTGCGTACGGGGCGGTGCGGGCTTTGGCGGCGGCGTGGTGGTGGCGCCACTGATGGCGCTGCTGATGCCGTTGCAAATGGTGGTGCCGCTGGTGTCGGGCATGAACACGGTGACCTCGTTATCGCAGGGGTTCAGCGATTGGCGCAAGGTGGCGTGGCGCGAGGTCGCGCGTATCGTGCCTTTTGCCGTCATCGGTGTGGTGGCGGGTATTTTCTTTCTGGCCAACATCGATGCCAAACCGCTGCGCCGCGCATTTGGTGTGTTCGTTGTGTGTTATTCACTATATGTATTTGTTTTTACAGGAAAAACGCCAATCATCCCCAAAAGCTGGCTGACGCCGGTGGCTGCCATCATCAGCCTGTTTGCCGGGGTCATCGGCTCGATTTTCGGCGGTGGCGTGGGGCCGGTGTTCGTGATGTATCTGAATTCCTTGCAGGTCGATAAAGACACGTTTCGCGCCACCATGAACATGCTGATGCTGGCCCTGGGCAGCACGCGTGTCATCGGCTTGTTGGTGGCGGGTATGGTGACGCAGCAGGTGTTGATACTGCTGGCGATTGCGTTGCCGCTGGCGTTCGTGGCCGCGCGTCTGGGTAGCCACATTGCCCAACGCTTCGATCAACAGACTTTTACCCGGCTGGTTGGTGCGGTGATGCTGGCCAGTGGCACGCTGTTGATACTGAAATAGCCAGATGACTTTTTTCGAGGCCTTTACGCTGGCACAACTGGCGCTCGCCGCCGGGATCGTGTTCGGCGCCTATGTGGTCCGCGGCATGTCGGGTTTCGGCGCGGGGCTGGTGTCCACGCCCTTGCTGGCTTTTGTATTTCCGATGTCGGTGGTGGTGCCGACCACGGCACTGATCGTGTTCCTGCTGTTTATTGTGCTTACCATCCGCGATCACCGGTTGGTGCTGTGGGACGAATTCCGGCATCTGCTGATGCCGACGCTGGTGGGTGTGGTGGCAGGGTTGCTGCTGTTTACCGCGCTGGATAACCGCTTGCTGTTGAAACTGCTGGGAGGCTTTCTGATCGCGTATTCGTTCTATATGCTGATCACGCAGCGGTTCGGCACGCGGCAACTGACTTTATCGACGCATTGGGCGTGGCCACTGGGATTTCTGGGTGCGTTCATCGATGCACTGTTCGGTGGTGGCGGCGGCATGCTGGTGGTAATTTACATGCACGCGCGTGGCGCGGGCAAAACCGAATTTCGCGCAACGCTGGCGATGCTGTGGTTCGTGGAAATGCTGACGCGTATCGCGGGCTACGCGGTGGTGGGTTTTTATACGGGTGACACGCTGAAGCTGGTGGCGCTGATGGTGCCGTTCATGCTGCTGGGCACTTGGGTGGGAGAGAGGATTACCGCCCGCGTGAGTCACGAAACGTTCAGCAAAATCCTCGCGGTAATGTTGTTGCTGAGCGGCGCCAGCCTGTTGCTGAAATAACCGCGAAAACGCCGCTACTTGAGGAATATCACGGCAGGAAAGGTGGCCACTGCCAGCACGAGGACGATCCACTCGAGTTTATTGCGCTTGAGCCAGCCGGTGAAGTGCAGAATCAGAATAATGATCGCGACGGCGTAGAAGATGTAAACCCATGAAATCTCCCTTCTGTTCTTAGTGTTGGCGACAGTATGATACCCCAACATATGGTGGAAAGTGCAATTTATTTGTTGCGCTGCGGTGCCGGAACTACTCGCGCCAGATGAAGGCTGCCATGCGGCCGGTTTCCCGGTCGCGGCGATACGAAAAAAAACGTTGCCGATCGGTATAGGTGCAGTCGCCGCCGCCAAAGACTTGTTTCACGCCAGCACGCGCCAGCGCGCGGCGTGAGAGTGTAAACAGATCCGCCAGCCATTTTTCCGGCGCGTGGGCTTTAAAGGCGGCAGCGGCGCCGGCGTCGCGCGCGATAAAAGCTTCGTACACGTCAGCGCCGACTTCAAACGCTGTGGGGCCGATGCCGGGGCCAATGTAGGCCAGTAGATCTGCCGGATCGTCGCCGGCATTCCGCAGCGTCTGCACGGTGTTATCGATCACGCCGCCCGACAGCCCGCGCCACCCGGCATGCGCTGCCGCCACCCGCGACCCCGCGCGGTTGGTGAACAGCACCGGCAGGCAATCGGCGATCATCACGGCGCACACGGTGCCGCGCTGATGCGCCACGCTGGCGTCGGCGGCGGTGGGTTGTTCCTGTGTGCCGGGGATATCATCGGCAGTGACCACGCGCGCACCATGCACTTGCGACAGCCAACGTGGCGCTTGGGGCATCACTGCTTGCACGATGGCGCGATTTTGTGTGACAGCCGCCGGATCGTCACCTGCCTTGTAGCCGAGATTGAGCGAATCGCGCGGCGCCACACTGACGCCGCCGCTGCGCGTGGTGATCAGCGCCTTGACGTTTGCAGGGGCCGGCCAGCCGGGGACGATCCAGTCGTGTTTCATTGGGCGTTTTCCAGTTGGGCAAGCAGTTTTTTCATGTCGGCCGGCAGCGGCGCGCTCCAACTGCGGCGGCGGCCTGTCGCCGGATGGGTGAGCGCGAGTTTCCGTGCATGCAGTGCCTGACGTGGGAACACGGGTGTTTTTTTGTGTGAGCCGTAGACTAGATCGCCCACCAGAGGATGGCCGATGGACATCATGTGCACCCGGATCTGATGGGTGCGGCCGGTCTCCAGTTCGCAGCGTACCAGCGTGGCTTTCTCGTAGTGTTCCTGCGGCTCGTAATGGGTGACCGCCGCTTTGCCATTGGGCGCGATGGCCATGCGCGTGCGCTGGGTCTTGTGGCGGCCGATGGGCGCATCCACCGTCCCTTCGCTTTGCAGAAAGCCGTGCACCACCGCCACGTATTCGCGGGTGACGCTGTGATCCTGCAACTGGCGCACCAGCGCCGTTTGCGCGGGCAGGGTCTTGGCGACAACCAGCAGGCCGCTGGTGTCTTTGTCCAACCGGTGCACAATGCCCGCACGCGGAATCTGCGAAAGCTGCGGCGCATGTTGCAGCAAGGCGTTGAGCACTGTGCCGTCCCAGTTGCCGCTGCCCGGGTGCACCAC
>SYEN01000428.1 GCA_005800795.1 Burkholderiales bacterium
GTACCGGTGGACGCCGCATCCGCTCTATGTCGGGTCGAGCCTGCTGGCGCTCGGCGTCGTCATCGCCGCCAGCAGCCCCGTCGTGGCGGTCGTGGCGGCGTTCTACATGGGCGCGACGCTGACGGCGGCCATACGCGCCGAGGAATCGTTCCTGCGCAACGCGTTCGGTGACACCTACGACCGGTACCGGGAGTCGCGCGCCGAGCCGACGACGCGGCGATTCAGCCTGGCCCGGGCGCGCCGGAACCGCGAGTATCGCGCCGCGGTGGGGCTCGTGGTCGGGTTTGCCCTTCTGGCGCTCAGAGCGTACTGGCTCCGATGGTCGGCCACCAGCTGATGATTCCACTCTGTTCAGTCGCCTTCTTCGCGTCGGGCTTTGCACCCTTCTCGTCCTTCTTCGCATCTGCCTTTACCGCTTTGTCATCCTTCTTGGCATCCGCTTTTTTCTCTTCTTTCTTCGCATCGACCTTGGCCGGCTCTTTCGCTTCCGCTTTCTTGGCGGGGGCTTTGTCGGCCGCTTTGTCGGCTTTCGCATCCTTCGCGGGGGCAGTACCACCAGCCACCGTGACGCTGCTACGGATGTCTTTCATCGTGGCCGGGCCGATGCCGTTGACCTTTTCCAGATCATCGACCGTCTTGAACGGACCGTTCTTGGTACGGTAATCAATAATCGCCTGAGCCTTGGTCGGGCCTATCCCCTTAAGACCATCCAGCTGCTCTTTGGTGGCAGTATTGATGTTCACTTGCGCCAGCGCTGCGCCGATCATCGCCAGCCACATCCCCACTATCAGCAAAAATTTCTTCATGCTTTCTCCCGGTAAAAAATGTGTGTCTGCATCGAGACCACGCAGGTTGCACGGCCTTGCGGACATGGTCTAAAAACGCCCTACGGGCAATTGAGTTGACAGCTTCGTGTAAGGTGGAAGCCAGTTTACGCCGCGCGCGCTGCAAGCGCTTCACAGTAACGCGTAACCCCTTGTTCTACCACAAGAAATGGCTCGGCATAGCCCGTGCTGCGCAAGCTTCGCAAGTCTGCCTGGGTATAGCTTTGATACTTACCCTTGAGATCGGTGGGAAATGCGATGTATTCAATCAACCCCTGCGACTGCATCGCTGCCAATGCCAGCGCGCCCTCGCCACGCGCCTTGCGGCAGGCATTGATGGCCGCCACGGCAACGTCGTTGAAGCTTTGCGCCGCACCCGTTCCGCAATTGTAAATACCTGTTTTCAAAGGATTATCCAGAAAATACAGGTTCACCTTGACGACATCTTCCACCGACACAAAATCGCGCTGCTGATCGCCATTGCCGTAGCCGTCGCTGCCTTCAAAGAGACGCACCTTACCCTGCGCCCGGTACTGGTTGAAAAAATGAAAAGCTACGGAGGCCATGCGCCCCTTGTGCTGTTCGCGCGGACCGTAGACATTGAAATAACGCAGCCCCACCACCTGCGACCGGATGTGCGGCAGCATGCGGCGAACAAATTGATCGAACAGATGTTTCGAGTAACCGTAAACGTTCAGCGGTTTTTCGCAATCAGGCGTTTCACGAAAGCCGGTGAGATCGCCGTAAATCGCTGCCGAAGACGCGTAAAGGAAGGGGGTCTTCTGCGCAACACAAAAGTCGAGCAGCCGTCGCGAATAGCGATAATTGTTTTGCATCATGTAGCGGCCATTTGACTCGGTGGTATCCGAGCAGGCGCCCTGATGTAGCAGTGCGGTCACGCTGTTGTTGAACAAACCCTTGTCGAGCGCGGCGATAAGCTCGTCCTTGTCCAGATAATCGTCAATCTGGCAATCCACCAGATTGGTGAAACGATCACCCTGCGTCAGATCGTCCACTACAATGATTTGCGTGATGCCGCGCGCGTTGAGTGCTTTCACCAGATTGGCGCCGACAAATCCTGCAGCACCGGTTACGATGTAAGTCATTGATTTAATTAAGTTTATTTAAACAGTTCCTGAGGCGTGACCACTGCCGTGCCGAACTTGCCGACGACAATGCTGGCGGCACGGTTGGCAATGCGCACGGCCTCCTCCATCGGCAAACCGCCACCTAGCGCCGCGCCCAGCGTTGCGATCACCGTGTCGCCCGCACCGGAGACATCGTACACCTCGCGCGCCTGCGCGGGCACGTGCAGTCGCTGGCCCGAAGCACTATCTCGGCTGTCGCGACTACCACGATAAAGCGTCATGCCTTCTTCACTGCGCGTCACCAGCAGCGCTTCCAGCCGCAGCGATTTGCGCAATTTTTGCGCGCGCACGGTAAGGTCGGCTTCACTGCGCGCGCGGCCCGCCACCTGGTTGAATTCGCTGCGATTGGGCGTGAGCAGCGTAGCACCGCAATAACGGCTGAAATCGTCGCCCTTGGGATCCACCAGCACTGGCTTGCCTGCCTTGTTGGCGGCAGCAATCATGGCTTCGATATGCGCAAGGCCGCCTTTACCGTAATCAGACAGAATCACCACGTCGTGCGTTGGCACCAGTCTGCGATACTCCCGTAGCTTCGCCGCCAGCACTTCGTGGCCCGGCGCAGTCTCGAAATCCACGCGCAGCAACTGTTGCTGGCGACCGATCACCCGCAACTTCACCGTGGTATCAACCGACTTGTCGCGATGCAGCCGCGCGTGCACTTTTTCATTCTTCAGTAAGGCAGCCAACTGCGCACCCGCTTCATCGCGCCCCACCACCGACAACAGTGAAACGCGCGCACCCAGTGCTGCCAC
>SYEN01000429.1 GCA_005800795.1 Burkholderiales bacterium
ACAACATCATGAATGCGCTGTTTATGGTGGCGGCGGCAGGCGTGGCGATATTGGGGTTGAGTTTCGGCATGACCATTCCGCAGTTGTTTTTGCTCACCGGTGTGCTCAATCTGCTGGTGGCGATTTACATCTACACGCTGGTGCCGGAATTCCTGATGCGCTTTTTGGTATGGCTGCTGATCCATTCGATTTACCGACTGGAGAAAAAGGGCATTGAGAATATTCCCGAGGAAGGTGCGGCGATGCTGGTGGCCAATCACGTGACCTTTGTCGATGCGCTGGTGATCGCGGCGGCTTGCCCGCGGCCCACGCGCTATGTCATGGATCACCGCATATTCAAGACGCCGGTGTTGAGCTTCTTGTTTAACGCCACGCGCTCGATACCGATCGCTTCGGCCAAGGAAGACCCGGCGTTGCTGGAGAAAGCCTACGACGACATTGCGAAGGGGCTGGCAGAGGGAGACCTGATTTGCATATTTCCGGAGGGAGGGTTGACGCGCGACGGCGAGATCCAGCCGTTCCGCGCGGGCATCAAGCGCATTATTGATCGCTCGCCGGTGCCGGTCGTGCCGATCGCACTACGCGGTTTATGGAACAGTTTTTTTGCACGGCAGGGCGGTCTGCTGATCGCACGGCTGTTTCGCCTGGGCTTGTTTGGGAAAATTGGCATGACGGTAGGAGCAGCGGTTCCGGCGGTTGCTGCAACACCCGAACGCTTGCAGCAGTTGGTTTTCGTCATGCGCGGAAATGAAAAATAATTTATAAAAACAAACACATAGGAGATTGCCATGTGGTTTGTTGGTCTACTGGTAGGTGCGGTCATCGGTAGTATCGGAGACGGTTCCGGTGTTGTGATTGGCGGCATTGCCGGGATTATTCTCGGTGCGATCATCGGTTCCAAATTGAAGCGGGATGGCGCTGCTGATACGCGTATCGCGACACTGGAAGATGCCGTAAGGCAACTAAACGAGCGGGTCAAAACGCTGGAAAGTGGAGCCCCGGTGACTGTGGCGCAGGCCGTACCGGCTGTAACGTTGTCAGTCACGCCAGCTGTGCCGGAAGTACCCGTGCCACAACCCGTTGCAGAGCCGTTGTCCACAGCGACTTCCGCAGCGCAAACCGTAGCGCCGGCTGCCGCGACCGATTGGACGGCTGATGCGCGTGCAGAATCGTCTGTGCCACTTGATCCCGTGACACCTGATCAACCACGCGAGCCACGCGAACCCTCGGCGATCTGGAATTTCTTCTTTGGTGGCAACACGCTGGTGCGTGTGGGCATCATGGTGCTGTTTGTCGGCGTGGCGTTCTTGCTCAAGTACGCCACGGACCGCGGCTTTGTGCCTATCGCGCTGCGGTTGGCAGGCGTAGCGGCAGGTGGCATTGCGCTGCTGGTGCTCGGCTGGCGGCTGCGGTTCAAGCGTGCGGGCTATGCGCTAATGCTGCAGGGCGGCGGTATCGGTGTTTTGTATCTGACGGTGTTTGCGGGATTGCGGCTGTACGGTTTGATACCGGCGCCACTCGCGTTTGCGCTGCTTGCCGCAATCGCATTTTTTTCGGCACTGTTGGCGATTGTGCAGGATTCCAAGGCGTTGGCGGTTACCGGCGCCACGGGCGGCTTTCTTGCGCCGATTCTGGCCTCCACCGGCGGTGGCAGTCACGTTGCGCTGTTCAGCTTTTATGCCGTGCTGAATGGGGGCATTCTGTTTATCGCCTGGCACAAGGCGTGGCGCGAATTGAATCTCGTCGGCTTTGGATTCACCGCGCTGATTGGTTTGGCGTGGGCCGGGCGCGGCTACCGGCCGGAATTGTTCGCCAGCGTCGAACCGTTTCTGATTCTTTTCTTTTTGATGAACGTGGCCATCGCGGTGTTGTTCGCGCTGCGTCAGGCGCCGAAGCTCACGCATTATGTTGACGGCACTATTGTGTTCGGCTTACCGCTGGTGGCGTTCGGCATGCAGGCGGGGATGCTAAAACATACGGAGTTCGGCGCGGCATTCAGTGCGCTGGCGCTGGCGGCGTTTTACCTGATACTGGCGCGCGTGCTATATGCCAAACAGCGCGAGTCATTGAGGCTGCTGGTGGACTCGTTTCTGGCCCTGGGAGTGGGTTTTGCCACCCTGGCGGTGCCGCTCGCGCTGGATGCTCGCTGGACCTCGGCAGTGTGGGCGGTGGAGGGCGCGGCGATTGTGTGGGTGGGCGTGCGGCAGAATCGCCGTTTGGCGCGGGCATTCGGCATGTTGTTGCAGCTCGCGGCGGGCTTGGCATTCCTTTCGAGCGTTAACCGCCATGCCGCGCCAGAGACCATATTACCGCTGCTGAATGCGAACTATCTGGGCTGCGTAATGATCAGCGTGGCGGCGCTGTTCATCAATTGCTACGCCGAGCGGCGGCGCGACGTGGTGGGCGAGAATGAGTACGTGTTCACTCGTGCCTTGTTCGTGTGGGGGGCGCTGTGGTGGTTTGTGGGTGGCGAGCTGGAAGTCGAGCGTGTGCTTTTCGGCGCCGCGCAATGGCACGGTACTTTGATTTTCTTTGCGCTGTCGTGTGGGACTTTTGCGGCCCTGTGGCAGCGGCTGCAATGGCGTATGGCGCGGTATGCCGCGCTGGCATTGTTGCCGCTGATGGCGCTGGCGCTAGCCGGCATGATTCTGCACACGGGACACCCGTTCGCGAACCACTCGTATGTGGGATGGCTGCTCGTCTTTGCCGCGCATTTCTGGATATTGCGCAAGCACGATACAGAAGCATTTGAGGGAGCACGGTGGCGGGAATGGTGGCACGCGACCGGCTTCTGGATACTCGCCATCGTGGCGTCGTGGGAGTTGGGCTGGCAGATCAATCACTACGTCAAGGGCAGCATCGTGTGGCCGTTGATCGCCTGGGGTTTGGTTCCGGCAGCGCTGATTGTGACGTTCGCGGCAAAAGGCGAGCGATTAGGCTGGCCGGTCAATGCGCATCAGCGCGCCTATCTTTATCTGGGAAGCGTGCCGCTGGCGGCGTACTTGCTGGGCTGGATGGTCGTCGGCAATTTGACCCGCGGCGGTGCCGCGCCCTTGCCGTACGTGCCGCTGGTAAACCCGCTGGAACTGGCCTTGTTCGGCACGCTTCTGGCACTGGTGATGTGGTATCTGCTGGTGCGGCGCATGGCGTTGCCTGGCACGTGCTTGCCTTCGCCGAAATCCGCGCTGGTGTTGCTCGGCAGCCTGGTGTTTGTGCTGCTGAATAGCGTGCTGCTGCGCACGCTGCATCATTACGCGAACGTACCGTACCAGTTTGGCACGATGATGGCGTCCACGCTGGTGCAGGCGTCGTTCTCGCTGTTCTGGAGTTTGCTGGCGTTGGGCACGATGTTCTTCGCCACGCGTTCCGCACGTTGGGGCAGTTTGCGTGCCTTGTGGTTCACCGGCGCTGCATTGCTGGCGGTGGTGATCGTGAAGCTTGTGCTGGTGGATTTGTCGAACACGGGCACGGTGGAGCGCATTGTGTCGTTCATCGGCGTGGGGCTATTTTGCGTGGTGATCGGCTATTTCGCGCCGGTGCCGCCGAAAGGCGGAACGGAGAAAATATCATGAAAGTATCTGTTTTTATTGGGTTTTTTCTGGCAGCGCAGGTGGCGACTGTGGCGCAGGGTGCGGAAAAACCGGCGGACTATGCGTACGGGTTGACCATTGAGGCAAGCGGCAGCGAAGCGTTGTATGACGTGACATTGCCAACAGCGGTGTATCAGGGGGTGACGCGCCGCGACCTGGGCGACGTGCGGGTGTTCAACGGCGCGGGTGAAGTGGTGCCGCACGCGTGGCGGCCGCGCCGCACGGAAAAAGCCGAGGCGGGGCAGCGCGTGCCACTAACATTGTTTCCGTTGAAGGCGGCGTCTGATGTCAATTTGGATGGACTGTCCATCAATGTGACGCGCGGTGCAAACGGAATGCTGGGGGCAGTCAGCGTCAACGTGCAAGGTGAGGGATCCAAACCCGGCGTCGAGACTGTGGCTTATTTGATAGATCTCAGTTCACAGGATCGCGCTCTGCGTGCCATCGAGCTCGACTGGAAATCAGCGGAAGGATTCAGTGGCAAACTGCGGGTGGATGCGAGCGACGATCTTGCCAACTGGCGTGCGCTGGTTACGAGCGCGCCGCTGCTGAATTTGAACGTGGGCGGTCAGCGTTTGCAACAAAAACGGGTGGAACTGCCACAACAAAAAGTCAAATATCTGCGTCTGGCGTGGGTGAGGGCGGATAAACCTGTCGCGCCGGAGATAACAACTGTGAGCGCCGAACTGGCGGATAAGTCAATCGAAGCCGTGCGCGAATGGCGCAAATTCAGCGCCACTCAGAGTGAAAAGGCTGGTGAGTATGTATTTGATTTAAAAGGTCTTTTTCCCGTAGACCGTTTGCGTCTGGAACTGCCGCAAGTCAACACCATTGCACAAGTCGAAGTGCTCGTGCGGGGCAAGGCCGATGCGCCGTGGCAAAGCGTTACGCGCAGCGTGGCGTATCGTCTAAATCAGGCGGGCGCTGAGGTGCAAAGCCCCGATATTCAGTTGAGCGCAGCAGGAGAACGCTGGATGATGATACGCGTCGATCAGCGTGGTGGTGGCATCGGCGGCGGTATGCCGGTGCTAAACGCCGGTTGGGTGCCACATCAACTGGTGTTTGCTGCGCGTGGCGGGCCGCCGTTCATGCTCGCTTACGGTAATGCCTCGATGCCATCAGAGGCACTGCCGATAGCATCCTTGATTCCCGGCTACCGCGAGGATTCCGTTACAAATGTGCGCGCGGCAAAAAACGGCGAGCCGCGACCGATCAGCGTGCAAGCAGCCGGATCATCTGCCCAAAAAGAACTCGGCGGCCAGGCGCGTTTGCAGCACCAGACCGACTGGAAGCGTTGGAGCCTGTGGGGCGTGCTTGGCCTGGGTGTGCTGGCGCTGGGGGTGATGGCGGTGCGGTTGGTGCGGCAGTTGGGGCAGGGTGAGGCGAAAGGGGTAAGTGGGAACAGTGATGCCAAGGGCAAAGGCGATGCGCCACTGGAGTGAGCCGGAGGGGCGCTGTTAACCGCTGGCCCATGGCATGGGGTCTATGGGATCGAAAGTCGTGGTAATCTTGTACGTCGATCCTGATTCGCCGGCATGATGCATCGCGAGCACGATTTCGTCGTGGTGCAGACAATAGCGCGACGACAACCGGCATGCACGTTTTTCCTGCAGCGATTGAATCATTTCAACGACGCCGAGGCAAAAATCCACCTTCTTGTTTTTCAGCAGGCGTACCTGCTCACGTGCGAGTGCGGCGGGCGGGCCGACCCTCGGATATTTTTTGCCCCAGGGTAAATTGACGGATCGATTGCGAATTTTGAAGGCGCGTTTAATGTATACGTCAGCGCGCGGCTCCCAGATATCGTGCGTATAGAGCGTGCCGTTGCTGCCAAAAATGCGTATAGAATGATCCGGTGGTGCGACAATACTGCATGTTACCCGTGCCACATGGCCGTTAACGAATTTCAGATTGGCGACCGAGTAATCGGGTGCATCAATATCCAGCTTGACACCAGGCAATTTGTCGGCGATGCGCACCGACGAGAATGCTGAAACGGATGCGACTGGTCCAAAGAACGCTGTCAACAGCGTAAGCACGTAACCTGCGTGCTCCATAGTGCAGCCGGTTTCGAATTCGTCTTTATAGGGCCATGGCGCACCGGATTCGCCCAACCATTTCCTGAAAGGCATCTGATGCACCAACCCATCATCCATTTCGGCGTAGGTGAGGTAGGGAGTGCCGATCACATTTTCACGCAGTGCCTTCCAAATTGTCTGCGCGGTCTCGGCCAGAATCCGGGAGGGAGCTGAACTGATCAACAGCCCTTTTTGCTCGGCAAGTTCCACCAGCAAGCGCGCTTCGGCGAAGGTCATGGCCAGCGGTTTCTCGGAATACACGTGCTTGCCGGCATCGAGACAAGCCTTGGATACGGCGTAGTGCGCGCGCGGATTCGTCAGATTGACGACAAGTTCAACCCACGCATCGTTCAGAAGGTCCTCTAGCGACTGATACTGACGTGAAATTCCGAAGTGCCGGGCCAATTGAGCGCAGGTTTCCCTGTTGTTGTCGAAAATACCGGCGAGCTGGATTTCCGGATACAGTGGTAGCGTCTTGAGATAAAAGTTTGCCACATATCCACACCCAACGATCGCAATGCGCATTCCGATTTTCCGCTGATAGCCATCGGTTGATAAATTTGCATCCCTACGCCGCGATTATAGAAATCATGCCGTATGCACACAAGTAAGAATGAGATGCCACAAGATACACCGGAGAAATGACCGCAATTGGTGGTAGATTCGGTGCGCAACAAATACACAAGGTGTCGGGAGCGGCTTGACAAGCTGGGACGGTGAGTCATGAAAATACTGGTGACGGGAGCAGCAGGCTTTCTGGTCAGGCAGGTGGTACGCGAACTGCTCAAGCGCGGCCATGAAGTACGTGCACAGGTACGGTCGGTTACTTCTGAAGTGCCTGCAGAATGGCGTGGCTGTGTCGACATGGTGTACCGCGATCTGGGCCGGGACAATGCTCTGCGGGATCTGTTTGCCGGCGTGGATGCCCTGGTGCATCTTGCCGCTTCAGTGCGTGGCGATGCGCAGGCGCAGCACGTCGGCACGGTGACCGCGACAGAACGGTTGCTCGGAGGATTACATGAGGCCGGTGGAAAGTGCCACGTGGTGCTGGCCGGCAGTTGCTCGGTCTACGATTGGAGCGCCGCTGACACGAGCCTGACCGAGGAGAGCTCGCTAGAGCCGGTTCCTGAGGAAAGGGATGGATATACCCGCGCAAAGCTTACGCAGGAACAATCCGTGCGGCGTTTGGCGACGGCGAATGGCTGGCCGCTTGCGGTTTTGCGACCGGGGTTGATCTATGGGGCGGGAGCCACGCTCGCAGCGAGTGCAGGTATCAGGGCCAGCAGGATTTTTCTGGTGGTATCGCCGTCGGCGCGTTTACGACTGACTCACATTGAAAACTGTGCGGCGGCATTTGCCGATGCGGCTGAAGTGGGGGCCACGGGTACTTTCAATATCATTGATGACGAACCGGTATCGGCCTGGCAGTACGCGGGTAATTTGTTGCGTCGTTCTCCCGGCACTTTTAGGGTAGTTTTCCCCTATAATGCCGGGCTTATTCTGGCAGGCATCGCCGACGCTGTAGCGAACGTGTTGCCCGGAGTATTTCGCCAACGTTTGCCGGGTTTATTGAAGCCGCGTATCTATCGTGCCCGATTCAGACCGTTTGAGTATGACAACACGCGCGCCAAGTCGGTACTGGGCTGGCGGCCCAAAGCGTTTTTTCAGTCCGGCTGTGATGTGATATGAAGACCATCGCCTATCTGAACAGCTTCTACGCCCGGGCCAGTGATTCTTTCATTCGTGCCGAAGTTATCCAGTTGCGGGAATTTGGCCACACCGTGCATACTTTTTCCATTCGCAAACCACCCGCGTCGGAACTGGTCAGTGCAGAAATTATCGATGAGCACGCACGTACTGATTACATTCTGAGTCACGGCGTACTGGCGCTGATTAACAGTGCGCTGCTGGAGCTATTTCGTGCGCCGTTGCGGATGTTGTCGACAATCGTCACGGCAGTGCGATGCAGTAATCCGGGTCTGAAAGGCAGGCTGTGGCCTATCGCGTATTTTTTCGAGGCGTGTTATCTCTCTAGGCAATTGCTTGCGAAAGCGGTTGATCATTTGCATGATCACAATGGGCAAGGCTGTGCGTTCGTGGCCATGCTGGCGTCGGAACTGAGCGGGGTTCCCTATAGCCTGACCATCCATGGGCCTGGGGAATTCGATCAGCCCATGGTGCTATCGCTGACAGATAAAATTGAGCGGAGCCGTTTTGCCGTGGCGATCAGCGAGTACGGACGCAGCCAGTTGTTCCGCTGGAGCGCGGTTGAACATTGGCAAAAAATTCACGTAGTACACTGTGGCGTCAATTTGGAAAGCTGGGTGGCGCATCCGATTGAAAACGGCCGGCGGTTGGTTTGTGTGGGGAGGCTCGCGCGGGAGAAGGGGCATGTCATATTGGTGGAAGCGATTGCACGTCTGAAGCATTTGCCACATTTTGAAGTGGTAATCGTCGGTGACGGTCCGCTGCGGGGAGAGATCGAGGCGCGCGCGAATACATTGGGTGTGCAGGATCGGGTCAGGGTAACGGGGTGGATGTCGGGGGACAAAGTGCGCGAGGAAATTCTGGCGAGTTGCGCCATGGTACTGCCAAGTTTTGCCGAAGGTCTGCCGGTAGTGTTGATGGAATCGCTGGCGCTGGAGCGCCCGGTCATCACAACCGCGATTGCCGGTATCCCCGAGTTGGTTCAGAACGGCAAATCGGGCTGGCTGATACCCGCTGGTTCGATTGATGCGCTAACCAATGCCATCCGCGAACTGTTGGTAACACCCCTCGAGCGGTTGGCGGAAATGGGCAGAGCGGGCGCAGTGAGCGTACGCGAGCAACACGACCAAGCGAGGGAAGCGCGAAAGTTGCAAGCTTTGATCGAGCATGTGGGCAAGGGCTAGAAGAAATCATTGAGGAACAAGAAACCCATGGGCAGTCGCTACCTGTTGATTTCCCCGTGCCGGGACGAGGCGGATTTCATGCGGCAAACGCTGGATACCGTAATCGGGCAATCGGTGTTGCCAGCTCAGTGGGTGATTGTAGATGACGGGTCCACCGACGCTACGCCAGAAATTTTGGCTGAGTATGCCGCGAAACATCCGTGGATCAAGGTAGTCACTCGCAAGGATAGGGGGCGGCGCGCCGTGGGGCCGGGCGTGATTGAGGCTTTCTATGCCGGCTACGAAAGCGTCAATCCGGATGAGTATGACTATTTGTGCAAACTGGATCTCGATTTGCGCCTGCCGCCTCGCTACTTTGAAATCCTGATGCAGCGCATGACCGCCGAGCCGTTGATAGCGACGTGCAGCGGCAAGGCATACATTGAACAGGATGGCCAGCTCGTCTACGAACGGCACGGTGATGAAACGTCGCTGGGGATGACCAACACCCGGCGTGACGCACCACCACACGCAGCGGCCTGTG
>SYEN01000041.1 GCA_005800795.1 Burkholderiales bacterium
ACCCCTACCCCTCTCCCGGAGGGCGAGGGGTTTTTAGCCCTTCTCCCTTCGGGAGAAGGGTTGGGATGAGGGAAACGAATTTGGAAAGCCGACGCGTTCATAACAGGTTCCAGGTTGCGGCGTATCGCGATCATTTCGACCACGGTAAAAGCGGACCGTGTCTGCTATGAAAAACCCCTGTAGCTGTCAGCCATAACTGCGCGCCCGTCCATAGAGCAGCGTGACATTCACCCGGCGGTTTTCGTAACCCGGCTTGAAGTGCAATTCGTCGGTAATATGGATCAGGCTCGAATCGAACAGCACACAGCGGTTTTCGCGATACGGTACGCGCATGGGCTTGGCATCATGGGCCTTGAGAAACGCCTGCATTTTCGCCTGATCGGTGTTGTAGTCCGCAAACGTCCAGCTTGACGGCGCCGGCACGTCGTAGACGACCATGCCGCCGGTGGTGTTGTCAGCGCACGCACTGTCAGGCGTAATCCAGAAATTCACGTTGACCTTGGCAAAATCCGCGTGCATGTGGATCCCCTGCATGCGCTGATCGTATTTGAATCCCCACGCCTGCAGCAGGGGATAATCACCGATCACCCTGGGCATCGCCTGCTTTAACTGATCCGCAATCGACAGTAAAACCGGCGAACAGAACCCCTGACCAAGCAGCGCGCCGACGTAGCCGCGATCGTTATTGAGTTTCCACACTGTTGCTTCCTCGCAGAAGCGGCGCAACGCATCCAGCGCCTCGGCGGACAAAAAATTGTCAATCACCACGACCGCCGGGTGGCTGTCGAAATACTGTTGCTCCAATTTTGCATAATCGTTACCGCCCAATGCCGGCCCGGCGAAGGGCTGCAGCGGCCGCGACCGTACGGTAGCCAATGCGTGCCGCAATGCATCGCTGTCAACCCCTGCGGGCGCGAAGGTGGTGTTCAATTTCTGCGTTTGATCACCGTAGCGCTTCAGTACGGCCAGTGCGTCGTGACCTGCGGCGTCGAGCTTGCCGCGCCGCAACAGGAGATCCAGTTGTTCGAGATCATGGCGCAGGCGCGGCTCGGGCACTGGCCAAGGCAACATGGATAGCGCCATGTTTTGTGTGCAAAAAAGCGCATACGACTCATTGAAAACCGCCATCGCAGCAGACAAATCATGCCGGTTGAGACACCCAAGCCCGAGGGTATAAAGGCAGTCGATATCGGCATGAATCTCTGGTGCATAGTCGCGCGCCAAACGCTCAAGGTTGGGCGTATCGCCGCTCTGAATATAAATCTTCAGCAGCGTTCGGATGGCGGTGATCGGGCGCTGTGCCGATGCCAGCGCCGCCTTCAACGCGGTGATGGCTTCTTGCGTTTTTTCAATGCCGTACCATGCCACGCCCAGTTCGACATGGATGTCCGGCACGATGATTTGCTCTGTATCTGGCGGGCCAAGCTCTGCGAATGCCCCGATAGCCGCGTAAAAATCGCCCAGCTTGTTGTGGCAGCGCATGACGTGCAGAACCGCGGGCGGCGCGCCCCTGCGGACTTGATTTGCGCGCAGCGCGTTGCCCAGCGCTTCGTGTACGTTGCCCACCGCGAAATTGGTAGTGCTTAGCGTCATCAGGGCGCGAAAATTGTCGGCGTCGAGCGAAATAACCGCTGACGCGAGCTGATAGGCACGCCGCCAGTCCTGTACCGCCGCTGCGATTTCGGCTACGATGGTCAGCAGCAAGGTTTCGCCGGCGGGGGGCGTGCGATAACGGCGGGTGACAAACGCATCGGCTTCTTCGACGAGGCCGTTTGCCTGCAATATGATCAGATAAATCGCCGCTGCATCGTGGCTGGTACCCGCATTGCCTATCGCCGTCCGCGCCAAGGCAAGCGCGACGCCGGGGTCTTCGTGTTCCAGAAGCGCACCCAGCGCTTGGGCCATTTTGCCCGTCCCGTTTGCTGTCCACGGATGGGTTCGGGCGACCTGCAGGGTGCTTTGCATATCACCACAGACGAACAGGCAAATCATGGCCTCGAAGGCGTCTTCCTCGTTTGCAGGACGGTGAGCCTCGAGCAAGCTAAGCGCCGCGCCACCGTTTCCACTGGAGCGTAGCCGTTTGATTTCGACATAGGCGGGAGATAGTGCCATCGCTTTAAGCCGCGCGCGCGGGCCACGCCCGCGAGAGATCGCGCGTGAGCGTGGCCCACGCAGACGACCAATCGCCATCATGGTTTTGACGGTATAGGCTGAATCCTGGGAACCACGGCGACACGTCGCCCGACTGCATCCAGCGCCATTCGGCGGGTGCGGGGACCAGTACGCGCGCTGTTTTTCCGGCGACGGCGCGCAGGTGCATGTTGGTGTTGCTCACGCCGGCATATTCCTCGATTAACGCCAGCAATGCCAGCATGCCTTCCAGATCGTCATTGAGATCGGTGAAATCATGCACTGGCCGGCCGGCCGCTTGCGCGAAGGCTTCGATTTCTCCGTCCACGGGTGCGCGCTGCAGCGCCAGCAGCGTACCGGGGAATCCATTGATGGCTTGCGCAAACGCACTAACGGTCGCGGCTTTATAGGGACCCCAGCCGGCAGCGCTTTGCTCTCGCGGCGGAACTCCGGCGCGCCACGTTAAACCGAGATAGGGCGCGGGGCCGGCTGCTGCCAGACGCGTACGCATGGCATCGATGCGCTCCGGTAACGGCGCAATAGTCAAGCTCGGGGGGTAGCTATCCGGGCCACTGACACAGGCCGGCGGCGCTTGCCCTGGTTGAACAGCACACACGGCAGCCAGTTGGCGCTGTGCGATTTCAGGCGGCGCGAGCGCGTTTGGCAGATCGCCGAGTAGCATCACTGTTTGCGAGGGTGGAATGGGAGTGCTTTCTTCGACCACGGCATTCAGGCCGGGCACGCGTTGCAGCAGCCCGTGAATCTTTGCGCCCGCACGGTAGGTAATGCGCGCGCCCTTGGCCGCGAGCAACGCCGCGTAACGCAGGAAAAACAATTCGTCACCGAGGCCCTGTTCGCGCTGGATGACAATGTGCGCGGCGCTCATATCGTCGGGCAGCGTGCTGCACAGCACTGCTTGCGGGTACAGCGCACGGAAATAATCCGCCGATTTCCGCGACCGGTAACACAACCATCCTGCCTCGACGTAACCGTTCGCAAGCAGCCCTTCCGTCAAAATGGCTTCATACGCCCGGTCGTCTGCTGCGATGGCCTGCCCGCGTTCCAGCATGCCCACGGCTTCGGCGAAATGCCCGGCATTGAACAGCGCCGTGGCACAGGATTTCATCAGCCCTGGATGATCCGGCACTTGCAGTAGCGCCGCGCGCATCGTGGCGAGTTGCGCATTGACAAGCCCATGGTGGTTTTGTGCCTTGCCCAGAATCAACCATACTTCGACGCGATCCGGTTCGAGTGGCAATACTTTGCGGCACTCGGCTTCGGCCTCCGCGTTACGCCCCACATCGACCAGCAGCGAAGCGAGGCTTACGCGCGCAGGAGAATAATCGGCATCGGCGGCGAGGCAGGCTCTATACTCGCGCTCGGCCTCATCAAAGCGCAGCATCCCATGCAGCACGCCGGCCAGATTGTTGCGTGCTTCGAGAAAGCCGGCTTGCAGCGCCAGCGCGCGCTGATAGCTGGCCACCGCCTCAGCGGCACGGCCTTGATCGCGCAACCCGTTGCCGCGGTTAAACCACAGATCCGGCAGCTGCGGGTGGTGAAGCGTCAGCCGTTCAAACAGCGTGTGGGCTTCCGCGTAGCGGCCTTGCTGCGCCAGCGCGTTGGCCAAGCCCATTTGATGGGTGGGCTGGCGGGGATCGAGCCTGCAGGCCTTGCGATAGGCTGCTTCTGCTTCGGTATTTTGATGTAAAGCCGCGCAAATTTGCCCGAGATTTGCCAGTATCGCCGGATCATTGCGCCGCAACTGTGCGGCACGGCGCAAGTTTGTTAATGCCTGCTCTGTTTGTCCGATTTGTTGCAACGCAACACCCGAAAGGTTTAACGCATCGGGGTGATCGGGTTGTACAAACAATACACGCCGGTAACACGACAATGCGGACTCAATCTGACCTTGCCGATGGGCGTCCAGTCCGGCCTCGATTTCACGGGTCACAGAGTTTAGCGCAGCCATTATTATATAAATAATTGATTTAAATAAAGATATTTTAGTTGGCAACGACAGCAGCAATGCTAAATGGCGTTCAGGATCATCCAACCGGCGAATTATGACGGTGCTTAAGACGCGAATCTACCATCCTTATTAGTGGGTAAAACGGGTCTTCTGGATGTTGCAATCTAACAACAGCGCGTCGGAAATGTTCATTTACTTCGATGATACAGTTGAGTGGTCTCGCGCAAATTTGGCAGAATGCCCCTAACCTTCCAATCAGAGGGGAACGGCGTTTCAGCGGTTTAGGCCACGGGGCGCACGAAACACAATCCAAAAGGAGATTTGAGTATGCAAAAGAAATTAATCGCCGCTGCAGTGGCCGGGGCGTTGGGCATTCCCGCCGTTGCATTCGCGCAAAACGCGACGGTCAATGTATCTGGCCGCGTGTATATGGAGTATGGCCACGTCCAATCGGGCTCGCAGCGAGCCGGCTTGGCTGTTTCCAATATCGTCAATCCTGACACTATTCAAACCCCGGGCAGCAATCTTACGTTCCAGGGCGAGGAAAAGCTCGGTGGTGGCCTTTCTGCCTGGTTTAGATGTGAAACGTCCATGGACGTTCGCGGCACGGCATCGACTGATAGCCTGTGCCAACGCAACAGCGGACTCGGTTTCAGGGGCGGCTTCGGTAACGTGTTCGCCGGCAACTGGCATACGCCGTTCGCCTTGGCCCGTATTACCACGGGCGGCAATGAAACCGGCCACTTCGGCACTGCTACTCTGTTGACAGGGCATTCGACCACCATAGCAGACGGCAGTACAGCGGGTCTTTTCGCACGCCGCCAAAATAACCTGATCAGCTACCATACGCCTTCCATTAGCGGTTTTCAGGGCATGTTGGCATATTCTGCGGTAAACGCACAGACCGCAACACAAGATGCGGTAGTCAATAAAAAGCCACGCCTCTGGTCACTGGCCGCTACTTATAAAAACGGTCCTCTGAATCTTAGCGCCGCCTATGAAAGGCATAATGACTCATACGTCAATGGTACAGGCGGAGCGACTGGTACAACTGCTATTGGTACAACGGCTGCAACCCAAGCTGGTGACGAAACCGGCTGGTTGCTTGGTGCTTCGTACCGTTTTGCCAATAAAGTTACCTTTGGTGGTATGTATACCAGACAGAAGGCCGAAGTGGCCGGCTTGAATTCCAGGGTAAATGCATGGCAACTGGGCGTGGACTGGAGCCTTGGCGGGCCGCATAGCATCAAAGCAGCTTATACCAACGCTGGCGACCACAAGGGCACTTCGACCGTACTGCAGCGGCGTCCGGCTGTTGTTGCAACAAATGACAACGGTGCCCAAATGTATCAAGCGCGTTATTTCTACGCTTTCTCCAAGCGCACGGACTTCAGCGTCGGCTTTAATCACTTAAAAAATGAAGATAACGCGGGTTACAGGATCAACGCGTTGGGTGGCAGTGGTGCTGGTGGTCAACTCGGTGCAAAACACACCGCTTACGCGATGGCGTTCGATCACCGCTTCTAAGAAAAAAGTTTCACTGTTCGACTGTAACGGGCGCTCCGGCGCCCGTTTTTTTATGGCGCGCTCATGGCTCAAGACCGGACAGCGCCTGACCTTGAATTTCAGGCGTTGGTGCGTGAAAAATACGACGGCAATCCACAGGCACTTACTGCGTTAGGCTCTCGGCTTATCGTAGGGCGCGATGCGCCACGCTCGGTGGTGGATGGCACGGCTTTGCTTGAAGAAGCGTCCAAGCAAGGCGACGCCGATGCCTGGTGTTGTATAGCTGTGCAGTATGCCGCCGGGGTAGGGCGCCCGCAAAGCTGGGATGAAGCTTTCCGCGCGCTGGCGCAAGCAACAGAACGCGGCAATACGCAGGCGGCTCAACAATTACAGGTTTTGCGCGAAGCCACCATAAACGTCGCAGCCGACGTGGATCGCTGGCTGGCTCCTGGTGAAAACCGCGTGCTGCGTGAATCACCGCGACTGGTAGCGCTGGCTGAATTTCTGCCTTCCGCGCTGTGCCGGTATCTCATGGACCGTTCTGCGGCGCGGCTCACTAAGGCGCAGGTGTATGACGCCTATCGCGGTGGTCTTAAAATTGATCCCATGCGCACCAACATGGGCGCTGCATACTCGCTGTTTGATACCGATCTGGTGATGCAACTGGTGCGCGCGCGCATCGCACTCGCCGCAGGCGTAACCATTGACAGGCTCGAACCCACGGAAGTATTGCATTACTCGGCGGGGGAACGTTACAAGCCGCATTTTGATTTTTTCCATCCGTCGCTGCCGAATTACGCGGAAGAAATGCGCGTCAAAGGCCAGCGCGTCAAAACCTGCCTCGTCTATCTCAATGGTGGATACGAGGCTGGTGAAACCGAGTTTCCGAACATCGGCATCAAGTTTCGCGGCCGGCCTGGTGAAGCGCTGATCTTCGACAACGTACTCGCCAACGGCGCGGGCGACCCCAACACGCTGCACGCAGGCTTGCCGCCGCTGAGTGGCGAAAAATGGCTGCTGTCGCAATGGCTGCGCGACAAACCGCAGCCGGTGGTGTAAAAACCCTACCCATCAGGCCACAACGCAAGCAGGAGTAGCGCATTGAAAACACGGGTGTATAGCATCAACAAACGGGTGCTGGTCACGGGAGGCGCAGGTTTTCTGGGCTCTCATTTGTGCGAACGTCTGCTGCGGGACGGCTGCGATGTGTTGTGCGCGGATAACTTCTTTACGGGGACGCGTAGCAATATCGCACATTTGCTGCAAAACCCGCAGTTCGAGTTGCTGCGCCACGATGTGACGTTTCCGCTCTACGTGGAAGTGGACGAAATCTACAACTTGGCGTGTCCTGCGGCGCCGGTGCATTATCAGTACGACCCGGTGCAAACGACCAAGACCAGCGTTATCGGCGCGATTAATATGCTGGGCCTTGCCAAGCGTTGCAAGGCCAAGATCCTGCAGGCATCGACGAGCGAGGTATATGGCGATCCGGAGTTGCACCCCCAGCCTGAAACCTACTGGGGGCATGTCAATCCGATTGGCTTGCGTTCGTGCTACGACGAAGGAAAACGCTGCGCCGAAACGCTGTTTTTTGATTACCACCGCCAGCACCGGTTGCGCGTCAAGGTTGCGCGTATATTCAACACCTACGGCCCTCGCATGCATCCCAACGACGGGCGCTTGGTCTC
>SYEN01000430.1 GCA_005800795.1 Burkholderiales bacterium
ATAACATCAGCAAGGTCTTCAACGGTCGCGATGCCCTGCGCGATGTGAGCTTTGACGTGGCCGAACGGGAATTCGTCGCGCTGCTTGGTACCAGCGGCGCGGGCAAGACCACGTTGCTGCGCAGTGTGTCGGGCTTGCTGGACCCGGATCACGGCGCGGTTTACGTTTCCGGCACGCGCGTGAGCGAACTGCAGGACCGCCAGCGCCGCCGCGTATCAGTGATTTTTCAGCAGTTTAATCTGGTGGGTCGTCTGTCCGCGTTGGCCAATGTGCTGGCCGGACGGCTGGGCCACGTGCCCGCGTGGCGCGGCATCACGCGGCACTTTGAGCGCGCTGATCAACGGCTCGCGCTGGAGTGTCTGGCGCGCGTGGGCCTGCTCGACCTGGCCGCGCAGCGCGCTGATACGCTATCGGGCGGACAACAACAGCGTGTCGCCATCGCGCGCGCGCTGGCGCAACGCCCGGATTTGATTGTCGCGGATGAACCGGTGGCGAGCCTTGATCCGGCCAATGGCGCGGCCGTACTGGACCTGTTGCGTAGCATCTGTCGCGAAGAAGGCGTATCGGTGTTGTGCAGCCTGCATCAGGTGCATCTGGCGCGGCAGTACGCGGATAGGCTGATTGGACTTTCGCAAGGTTGCTTGGTGTTGAACATGGCGGCTGCGGAGTTCGACGAGGATCGTGCGTAATCCTTGTATGCAGTGGAAACGGTCTGATCTGAATGGCCGAAACGGGCCTCCGTGTATAATGCCTGCGCAAGAACCGGCATTAAATTATTATATAAAACAAACACTTACGTAATTTTCTGCAACGCGCTGAAGCAGCTTGATGATGCGTTATCCCGGTTTGACATTACGCATACTTGGCGGGGGGCAGCCCGCGATGGGGCCAGGCAAAGCCGCGCTTATCGAGCGCATCGCGGCCAGCGGTTCGATTTCCGCGGCAGCGCGCGATATGGGCATGTCGTACCGTCGCGCGTGGCAATTGGTGGAAGCGATCAATGCCAGTTTTACCGAGCCGGTGGTGGTGACGGCTACCGGCGGCAAGCGCGGCGGTGGTGCGTCGGTAACGGCCTTCGGTCTTGAACTCGTCACACGTTTTCATGCGATGGAAGACAAAGCCTCGGCGGCGATTGCCGGTGACGTCGCGCAATTCTCGCGTCAGCTTGTGGCCCCGCCTTCCCGGCAGCGTAAGCCAGCGGCAACTCGCAAGTTTCGTTGATCTCCGTAAAACGGATCATTGTGCCGGAGCCATGAATTCGTTATATTCCATAAAATATAACGTTTAAAAGTTGAAATATAAGTATATGTTTTTATTGAATATTTTTTTGCCGTTGGTGATGATAATGGCGGCGCTACTCGCACTGGCCGCCACGCCCGCCGCACAGGCGCAAACGCGCACGGACGTGACGGTCTACGCCGCCGCCAGCCTCAAGGAAAGTTTGGACGCATTGACCCGGCAGTTTGAAAAGCAGCACGGGGATCGCGTGCGTGTGTCTTATGGCGCGAGTTCGGCGCTGGCGCGGCAAATCGAAAAAGGCGCACCAGCGAATGTGTTTATTTCCGCAGATCTGGAATGGATGGATTATCTGGCGCAGCGCAATTCGATTCGCGCCGGTTCTCGAGTGAATCTCGTATCCAACCGGCTGGTATTGATCACGCCAGCCGGTAGTAAGGCTGAGTTGAGTATTGCGCCGAAATTCCCGCTAGCCGAGGCACTAAGTGCAAACCGTCTGGCACTAGCTGATCCAGCGAGCGCGCCCGCCGGTAAGTATGCCAGGTCGGCACTGGAAGCGCTGGGTGTGTGGCAGGCGGTTTCGTCCCGGATTGCGCCGGGCGAAAACGTGCGTGCCGCGCTGGCGTTGGTGGCGCGCGGGGAAACGCCGTTCGGCATCGTGTATCGTACGGACGCGATGGCCGAACGCAAGGTGCGCGTGATCGGCGAGTTTCCCGCAAACCTGCATCCGCCAATTGTTTATCCGGCGGCGTTGCTGGCGGAGAGCCGTTCAAAATTAGCGGACGCGTTGTTGCATTTTCTGCGTTCCGCCGAAGCGCGCGCGGTATGGCGCCAATACGGTTTCGTGACCGAGTGACAGGCATGCTGTCCGCCGAAGAACTCGACATCGTTCTATTGAGCGTCAAGGTGGCGCTGTGGAGCGTGGTCATCAGTGTGCCGTTTGGCGTGGCGGCGGCGTACGTGCTGGCGCGGCGTGAGTTTCCGGGGAAGAGTCTGCTTGACGCGTTGGTTCATTTGCCGCTGGTGTTGCCGCCGGTGGTTGTCGGCTATTGGCTGCTGCTGCTGTTCGGGCGGCGCGGGCCGCTGGGCCAGTTTCTCGAAGAATGGTTCGGCATCGCCGTGGCGTTTCGCTGGAGCGGTGCGGCCATCGCCTGTGCGGTGATGAGTTTTCCGCTCATGGTGCGTGCCATGCGTTTGTCGATGGAAAGCATAGACCCCAAACTCGAAGCGGCCGCGCAGACGTTGGGTGCTGGGCGCTGGGGTGTGTTGCTCACGATTACGTTGCCGCTGGCGCTGCCGGGCATACTGACCGGGATGTTGCTCGCGTTTGCGCGCAGCTTGGGTGAATTCGGCGCGACAATTACCTTTGTGTCGAATATTCCCGGCGAAACGCAGACCTTGTCACTGGCGATTTACGCCTTGTGGCAAACGCCCGGCGGCGAAGCGGCGGCGCAACGGCTGTGTGTGCTGTCGTTGATACTGTCGCTGGCGGCGCTATTGCTTTCCGAGGCCATGGTGCGCCGGACAAATCAGCGCGTCAAGGGTTACGATGCTAAGCGTTGACATCCACCACATGCAGGGCGCGTTCAACCTCAATGCCGCGTTCGAGTGCGGCGCGGGCGTCACCGCGTTGTTCGGCCCGTCCGGTGCGGGAAAATCCAGCGTCGTCAATGCGATCGCCGGGCTGATACGTCCGCGCGCCGGGCGCGTGGTGTTCGATGGCGAAACGCTGTTTGATTCTGCTCGCGGGCTGCATGTGCGCGCGGGCCGCCGGCGCTTTGGCTATGTGTTTCAGGAAGCGCGTTTGTTTCCGCATTTGACGGTACGGCAAAATCTGTTGTATTCGCACTGGTTTGATCGCACGTTGTATTCGGCCTCGGATTTTTCGCACGTCGTCGAATTACTGGGTATCGGCGAACTGCTGTTGCGGCGGCCTGCACAATTGTCCGGCGGTGAGAAGCAGCGCGCCGCCATTGGCCGTGCGCTGCTGGCCAAACCGCGCCTGCTCCTGCTGGACGAGCCGCTGGCTTCCCTGGACGCCGCGCGCAAGCAGGAGATTCTGCGTTACCTGCGCCGGCTGCGCGATGAAACGCGCATTCCGATGATTTACGTCAGCCACGCGGTGGACGAAGTGCTGCAATTGGCCGATCAGGTGGTGTTGCTGGCGGCTGGAGACGTAGTGGCGAGTGGCAGCGTCGAAGATGTGATGGGGCGGCCCGATTTGCGGCCCGGCGCAGGACTCTTTGAAGGCGGCGCGGTCATCGAAACGCAGGTCACTGGTGTTCATCGCGGCGATGGCCTGATCATGCTGGGTTTTGACGGCGGCACGCTGACCGCTGGGAATACCAGCGCGTGCGTGGGGGATCGCATGCGGGTTCGCATACGCGCACGCGAAGTGTCGATCGCGCTGGAGCCGCCGCAGCAGATCAGCATTCAAAATATTCTGCGCGGCAGGATTGTCAGCGTGGACGCGCCGGGCGGCGGCAGCGTTATCGTCGTGATTGCCGTGGGTTCTGCCACGCTACGTGCACGCGTTACACAGCGTGCCGCACGGCAATTGGCGCTGGCGCCCGGCGTGGAAGTGTATGCTTTGATCAAAGCCCTGACACTGGACCAGCGGGTTGATGGAATGCCTTTAAATATTCAATAAAAACAAATACTTACGGTATAGCCTTTAATGAAAATTTTCGGATTCGCCGGCTACAGCGGCAGCGGCAAGACCACGCTGATCGAACAACTGATTCCCCTGTTTACTGCGCGCGGGCTTCGCGTGTCACTGATCAAGCACGCGCATCACACGTTTGACGTGGACACGCCGGGCAAGGATTCGTATCGCCACCGCCACGCGGGCTGCACCGAAGTGCTGGTTACCTCATCACGGCGTTGGGTGTTGATGCACGAACTGCGCGACGTGGCCGAACTAGGCCTGAACGAGCAACTGATGCACCTGTCGCCGTGCGATCTGGTGTTGGTGGAAGGTTTCAAGCATGACCCAATCGCGAAAATCGAGGTTTACCGCGCGCATGTGGGTGAGCCGCTGCTGCATCCACACGACGCCAATATCGTGGCGGTGGCGAGCGATGCGCCGCTTGATACAAGATTGCCGCTGCTGGATTTGAATCAGCCGCCGCAAGTGGCGGAGTTTGTGTTGAAGCATGTGGGGTTGGGCGCGTGAGTCGCATTCAGGTGCCGTGCACGTGCAGGATCAGGGCGGGCGTTATAATCCTGCCATGATTACCTTGCTTTATTTTGCGCGCGTGCGCGAGACCTTGGGCGTGGCGACCGAGCAACTGGCACTGCCCGCCGGTGTCGCGACGCTCGAAGGCGTACGCGCCACACTGGCCGCGCGCGGCGGCGCATGGGCGGTGGAACTCGCGCCGGGGCGAGCGTTTCGCGCGGCGGTCA
>SYEN01000431.1 GCA_005800795.1 Burkholderiales bacterium
TTCTTTACAACTATCGCGGCGTGTCGAAGTATTATTTCCCGATGTATTTAAAGGAAATCGAATACCGTTACAATCACCGCAACGACAACGTATTCAAGCTCTTTCTTAAAATCTACTTTAGTTACGTTTCGCCCTAATTAGCAAAACAAATACTTATAGAAAAGGGATTTTTATGAAACGTATGGCAAAGTTGGGGGTGTTGGCCGTGGCGTTAGGCTTGGGTGCATGTGCAACCACGCCTTCGGGCGTTGAACGCGCGGTCAGTCCCGAAAGCGTCGGCTTCTCGTCCGAGCGCTTGGCTAAGCTTACCGCGCGCATGCAGGAAGGTGCGGCGAAAGGTGAGTACCCCGGCGCGGTGCTGGTCATTGGCCGGCACGGCAAGATCGTCTACGCGCAAACTTTCGGCTCGATGAGCCCCGAAAACAAAACGCCGATGCGTGAGGACGCGATTTTTCGCATTGCGTCGATGACCAAGCCGCTAGCGTCGCTAGCGATCATGATGCTGTCGGAGGAAGGCAAGTTGTCGATTGTCGATCCGGTCGATAATTATTTGCCGGAACTGAAGGACATGCGCGTGGCGGTGATGAAACCCGGCGCTGACGGCAAATCCGCAATGGCATTCGAGCCGCAGAAACAGCGCATGACAGTGCAGGATTTGCTGCGGCATACCTCCGGGTTGCCTTCGGGCAACGCGGACAGCAACAACGTGGTGAAACGGATGTACGCCGAGGCCCGCATAGGTGATCGTAGCGTGAACAGCGATCAGTGGATCGGGCGGCTGGCGAAAATGCCGCTGTTGTGGCAGCCCGGTACCACGTGGGAGTACGGCGCGTCGGTGGACGTACTGGGCGTCATTGTTGAGCGCGTTAGCGGCATGCCTCTCGACCGTTTTATCGCGGAGCGCATCACCGGTCCGCTGAATATGCCCGACACCGCCTTCGCCGCGCCGGCCGCGCACTCCAACCGCGCCGCGTTGCCGCAGCGTGAAGGCCCGAAGAACGCGCTGCCGAGTATCGTGCCGATCACCACAGTCCAAACTTTCAAAAGCGGTAGCGGTGGCATGGTATCCACCGCGATGGATTACGCACGCTTCTCACAGTTTTTATTGAATCGCGGCGAGCTGGATGGCGTGCGGCTGGTGTCGCCCAAGACCATCGATTTGATGGCCGCGAATCACCTGCCGCCGGGCACGCAGATGGGGCCGGACATGGCGCGCTTTGAAGCGTTGGAGCCGTCGGCAAAAATGGGTCAGGGCTTTGGCTTGGGCTTCGCCGTGCGTACGGAAGCGGGGCGCAATCCGCTGCCGGGTTCGGTCGGCGATTATTACTGGGGTGGCGCGCAGGGCACCTACTTCTGGATCGACCCGAAGGAACAGCTCTACGTGGTGTTCATGATGCAATCGCCGCAGGCGCGGTTGCCTTACCGTTTTTTGCTGCGGCAGATGGTGTATCAGGCGCTGGTAAAGTGAACCTGTAGGGTGGGCACAAACGCTGTGCCCACCTTTCAGCGTTACTGTTTGAGTGTCAGTTTCACGAGCTTATCCGCCCGCGCTTCGTTATCCATGCCGCGGCAGGTGGCCACAATCTGCTCATACTGAGCCGCCGGAATTGGCAATGAATTTGCGATGCCGCTGATGCGTTTGGCCAGACCGTCGAAATCCCAGATGAATTCGCGGCCGGTCGATTGCCGGGTGTAGCTCTTGCCACTCTTGGTGAAAATCGTGAAACGCGGGCCGAAGAGCGTCATCTTGTGTGACGGAATAATCACTACGCGCTTCATCATCTCGACAACATCAGGCGGTGCTTCTTTCGGGTCGATCCTGCGCCCGGCGGTGACCGGGTAGCCGCGCTTGACCACGCCATAGGCCGTAAAGTATGCGGTGCCGCCGACTTGCGATTCGCCATCTTCGCGGCGGCTGGGAAACGCGGGGCTGGGGTATTGCGTTTCCATCCAGTTCACCACGGCTTCGACGCGTTCGACGTCTTCGTTACGGATATTGTTGTCATTGCAAATCGCTGCCGGCACGTCGATGTGCGCAATGTTGTAGCCAGCAGTGAAATAGATGCGATAGAGCGTTTCAAGGAACATCCAATCCTTGCCGAGATTCTTGGTGATGCTGGCCAGATCAGCCTTCACATCGCCGACGAAACTGTAGCCGAGAATGCCGCGATTGTTGCCGCAATACGCGTGATAAAAACCGGCCTCACCTTCCAGCACGGTGTCGGCGCTGGGATAGCCGCCTTGCGCCAATTGCACCGCGAGCATGGCGCTGCGCGTGGCGGCGCCTTCGCGCAGGGGTGTGCCGCCACCGCGCGCACTTTCGAGATTGCCGCTAGCAAGGCTGGCGCACAGTGCGATAGTACTGTTCAATTGTTCCTCGTTAAAGCCCATTACTTTTGCGGCGGCAACGGCTGCACCAAAAATGCCGAACACCGGACCGGGATGAAACCCTTGCGACATGGTTTGCGGAATGAATTCCGCCGCCATGCGCTCCATCACTTCGTAACCGGTCGCGACTCCGGTGAGAAACGCCTTGCCTGACGCGCCCACGCTTTCCGCCGCGACGAGTGCCGCGGGAATAATCGCCGTGTTCGGGTGGGTGAGCATGCAGAAGGTGTCGTACTTGCCGCCGGCCAGAGCCGTTTCGGAATTGGCGTAGGCCGCCCCCCCTTTGGTCACCAGCGTGCCGTCTACCATCAGCGTGGCACCCTTTTTCACACCGGCTTCTTCGTCGGCGATCATTTTCAGTGCCTGCTTGCCGGAGGCGTTCTGCGCGCCGATCAACACAGAGGCCATTGCCTGCAGCGTGACGCCCTTGGCGCGATCCACCACAGCGGCGGGCACATCTTCGTAGCGCAGGCCAGTGGCCCATTGTGCGAGTTGACGGCTGATTGATGCCATTTGTTGCTCCCTGTTGAATGTATGAATGTTGCGAAGAATCGGGACGGCTGCTCATGCCCGCCCGATGCCAACTCTACGCCCACCATATGGGGCGGTGACCATGGTCAAGGTAGTGTCAGTGGCATTATGGCAAATTCCGTGTTCCACGGCTGCACGCGTGAGTGAAATTTTTCGCGGCGCACCGGTGCGCTTTCCTACATGGGGATTTTCAGCTTCGTGCCGCTCTATCTGCTGGTTCTGACCGCCATCCTCGCGCATCTCGGCTTTGCAGGCAGCCGTCTTGCGGTGCCGCTGTTCGCTGTCGATCAGGGGGCCGGGCCGTTTGGCGTGGGCACCATAGTCGCACTCTATGCCGCGTTGCCCGCAGTGCTGGCGCTGCCGATGGGCCGCATGGCCGATCGCATCGGCTACAAGCTACCGCTGCTGCTCGGCGCGTGCGGCATTTTTGTGTCGTTGGTGCTGCCGTGGATTTTCCCATCGATCACCACACTATATTTTGTGGCGACGCTGCTCGGCATGTCGTTCATGATGTTTCAACTGTCGGTCCAGACGCTGGTCGGCGCCATTGCCGGGCCGGCGGGGCGGGCGCGTAACTTCAGTCTGCTGAGTCTGGGCTTTGCTTCGGCTAACTTCACCGGCCCATTGATCGCTGGCGTGCTGATCGACACTGTAGGCCACGCGCGCACGTTCGGTTTGCTGGCATTGCCGCTGATTCCGGCGATTGCGCTGGCGGCTACGAGCCATCGCTGGCTGCCCGTGATGCACGTCAAATCCGAAGTGGTCAAAGGCGGCGTGATGGATTTGCTGCGCATCAAGCCGCTGCGCAACACGCTGATTGCCAGCGGCATCGTGTCTTCGGCATGGGATGTCTACCAGTTTTTCATGCCGATTTATGGCCGCTCGCTCGGCATGTCCGCCACCGCCATCGGGTTGGTGCTATCCGCATTCGCGATCGCCATCATCGTGGTGCGGCTGCTGGTGCCGTTCGCGGTGCGTCATGTAGGCGAAACACGCCTGCTTACGCACGCGATGTTTGTCGCCTGCGCCGCGTTTTGCCTGTTTCCAATGTTCAGCAACGCATGGGCACTGGCGGCGGTGTCATTCCTGCTTGGCGTCGGTGCGGGCGTCGGCCAGCCGCTATCGATGACGCTCGTCTACAACGCCTCACCCAAGGGCCGCGAAGGCGAAGCAGCGGGCATGCGCATCACGGTCAATCAGGTCATACACTTTGCGATACCCCTGTTCTTTGGCGCGGTGGGGTCGACCGTGGGCTACGCGGCGGTGTTTTTGTTGAATGCCGGGTTTCTGGCGGCGGGCGGAGTTATCAGCAAACGGGTTTTGGGGAAGGGGTAATTTAGCGTAGGAAAAGCCGCATTTGGGTCTCTACGGCAAATATCCGCTAATTTCTACACTTGCATTTTTTTGCTCAAGCGGTACGATGGCTTACCCCTTGCTTGATCAGAGCCTGCGCTGCGGCCTAAATCTACGCCATGGTCAATGTCATCCATCTCAAGCCGGTTGCGCCCACCATCGACTCGCCGCTGGCGAGGGTAGACGCGATCGCCACGCGCGAATCTGCAGCGGCGGCGGACACGCTGCGCGCCGCATTCGCGTACGTCTCGCCGCTGTATGAAAACAAACAACTCGCGCAGGGTGAATCCATAACTCCGCACGTACTGGGCGCGGTGTCGCTGGTGGAAGAACTGCGGCTGGGGCACGAGGCTGTTGCAGCCGGGCTGCTGTGGCCCGCATTGAATCTGGCGGACAATGCCGCGCGGCGCGTGCGCGAGAAATTCGGCGTCGCTATTGCCGACCTCGCCGAAGGTGTGTTGCGCATGAACGCCATGGGTGTTCTGAATACGCCATCCGGTCGCTTGCCCGGCAAGTCCGATGACCAGTCTGCGCAGCTTGAAGCCTTGCGCAAAATGCTGCTGGCCATGGTGCAGGATGTACGCGTGGTGCTGATCAAACTTGCGGATCACACGCAGGATTTGCGCTTCGCCGTTAAGAGCAGCGACGAGACCATGCGTCTTGAAACAGCACGCCTCACGCGCGATATTTTCGCGCCGCTCGCAAACCGGCTGGGCGTGTGGCAGTTGAAATGGGAAATGGAAGACTTGGCGTTTCGTATCCTCGAGCCAGAGGCATACAGGAAAATCGCGGGTCTGCTCGACGACAAGCGCGTCAATCGCGAAGGCTATATCGAAAACGTGATGGCCTTGCTCAAGGATGAACTTGCACGCGCAAACATCAAGGGCGACGTGATGGGCCGCCCCAAGCATATCACCAGTATCCACAACAAAATGCAGCGTAAGGGCATGGATTTTGATTCCCTTTATGACGTGCGCGCAGTGCGTGTGCTGGTGGACAATGTGACGGATTGCTATGCAGTACTGGGGTTGGTACACAACCTGTGGTCGCCGATTCCCAAGGAGTTTGACGATTACATCGCCAAGCCCAAGATTAACAACTACCGTTCGCTGCACACCGCGGTCGTTGGTCCAGAGGGCAAATCGGTCGAGGTGCAAATCCGCACGCATGAAATGCATCACAGTTCGGAACTGGGCGTGGCGGCGCACTGGCGCTACAAGGAAGGTGGCGGACGGCAAAAAGGTGCGAAGGATTACGGAGAAAAAATCGCCTGGTTACGGCAAGTGCTCGACTGGAAGGATGAAGTGAAAGGTGCGACGGATTCCGTGAAGGACGCCAGTGAATTGGCCACCCAGTTTCGCACCGGCCTCTTCGACGGCACGATTTACGTATTTACGCCGCAGGGTAAGGTGGTCGATCTGCCACAGGGCAGTACGCCAGTGGATTTTGCCTATCACGTGCACAGTGAGCTTGGGCACCGCTGCCGGGGTGCCAAGGTCGATGGGGTGATGGCGCCGTTGAATACCGTACTGCGCAACGGCCAACAGGTGGAGATTACTGCTGCTGCTGCGCATGACAAAGCCGGCCCCAGCCGCGACTGGTTGAATCCGCAACTGGGCTTCATCAAAAGCCCCAGTGCGCGTGCTCGCGTGAGACAGTGGTTCAATCGTTTGAATTTTGATTCCGATGTGGCGCAAGGCCGTGCCATGCTCGACAAGGAACTGCAGCGCAGTGGAATGACAGCGCTCAACCTTGACAAACTCGCGGAAGAGCAGGGCTACGAAAAGCTCAACGATTTTCTTGCCGACATTGGGCGTGGCGACATGGGGCCGAAGCGCTTGCAGGATGCGATCAAGCCGCCGCCCGCAGAACCGCAGTTCGAAGCAGCGCCCGCGCCACGCAAATCACGCGGAAACGGCCAGGGTGGAGTGCTGGTGGTGGGCGTCGACAAGCTGCTGACCGTGCCCGCCAAATGCTGCAAACCCGCGCCACCGGAACTGATTATCGGTTTTGTGTCGCGCGGACACGGCGTGATGGTGCATCGCGCGAGCTGCGTTAACGTCAAACGGCTCGCTGCCGAGCGCATCGTCGCGGCGGAGTGGGGCGCAGCCAGCGGTGCGGTCTTTCCGGTGGAAATAGAAATCGAAGCGCTCGACCGCACCGGCTTGCTGCGCGACATCAGCGAGGTGTTTACACGCGAACGCGCCAACGTGACGGCAACCAACACCCTCACGCGCGACATGCTGGCGCGTATGCGATTCACGCTGGAAATCGGCACACTGGACCAATTGCAGCGCGTGCTGGCGATGGTGCGTGAAGTTAAGGGCGTGATGCGGGCCGCGCGGCGATAGTGTCCATGCTCTACGATGTTGTTCTATGATGCATAGCTTGTGCCTTAAAAATAACTCAATAAAAACAAATAGTTACCTCGTTTTCCGAAAGACGAAACCTGATTGCCCCGCGGGCGTCTGTCGCACGCCACTGGTGGCGCGACAGTACTGACGCCGGAAGAAATATCGCCTGCACGTATTGCGGTAAATTCAAAAGCAAACATCGGAGTGTTCGTATTTGTCGCGCGCGGTAAATTCCCGCCATCTGAACAACAGTGAGGCAGGCAATGAAAATTCCCGCGAATTCCGCGCAACGGGCGGCAGCGGTGCTGCGTGACCCACGTTGGCGTGCCGTTGCCCGGCGCGATACAGGTGCGGATGGCCAGTTCTTTTATGCCGTGAAATCCACCGGTGTGTACTGCCGTCCCTCGTGTGCTGCCCGTCTCGCGCGCCCGGAGTACGTGAGCTTTTATGCCACTTGCGCAGATGCCGAGCGCGAGGGATTTCGTCCGTGCAAGCGCTGCAAACCAGATAATCCGCCCTTGCAGGAAGCGCACGCGGCGATAGTGGCACGTATTTGCCGGTGCATCGTGGCTGCGCAGGAAACGCATACTCTGGCTGAATTGGCGCGGCTGGCAGGCATGAGTGTTTACCATTTTCATCGCGTGTTCAAAAGCATAGCCGGCGTGACGCCCAAGGCATACGCTGTGGCGCATCGTGCCAAGCGCGTGCGCGGTGAACTGCTGCGTGGTGGCAAAGTGACTGATGCCATTTACAATGCGGGCTACAACGCCGGCAGCCGCTTCTACGAAAAATCCGCAGCCGTGCTGGGCATGACACCCACCCAATATCGTGCCGGGGGTGTTGCGACGGACATACAGTTTGTTGTCGGCCACTGTTCGTTGGGGGCGATACTGGTTGCGGCGAGCACACGTGGTGTGTGTGCACTGTGGCTGGGTGATAAGGCAGACACGCTAGCACGAGAGTTGCACGCACAATTTCCACGTGCGCGGCTTGCAACCGGTGACAGGAAATTCGAGCAATGGGTGGCGCGAGCCGTAAGGCTGGTAGATTCCCCTGCACGCACTGTGAAACTTCCGTTGGACGTGCGCGGCACTGCGTTCCAGCAGCGCGTGTGGCAGGCGCTGCAAAAAATTCCACGCGGTGAAACCGCGACTTACGGTGAAATTGCCGAACGCATCGGCTCACCAAAGGCCGTGCGCGCGGTGGCTGGTGCTTGCGCCGCGAACGCGCTGGCGGTGGCAATACCGTGTCACCGCGTGGTACGTGCGGATGGCAGCTTGGCGGGCTATCGTTGGGGTGCTGCGCGTAAACGCGTACTGCTGGCCCGCGAGAAAAAATTTTAGTGACCGTAGTCTGCGAGGAGCGCGGCGTACTAGAGTTGTAACGCAACGTTTTGCCCCGGAATACCGTTCGCTCCTTACCGCCTAAGAACGCTGGGTTTTTGTAACCTCAATGAGTTATTTGCGTCGGGCGCCTTTGATTTCAAAAACAAGACGTTTAGTTTTTGCGCGGTCATTGACACCGCCAATGCTTTCAGTGGTGAGACTTTCTCAGGAAAATCACGTATTTTGGAAAAGCTCAAGCCTCATGCTTTCGTAAGTCGCCAAGTGTATTGATATTTCCAAACGCTTCGGCTTCATCATCAAACCGCACTTCAACAACCTTCAGCGCGGCATACCATGCATCAATTTTGCGCCCGCCACTTTCCAAAAACGACGAGAGACCCGGCAACACCGATTGGCGCGTGAGACAAAACACCGGGTGTGGCTGATCACCGGTGCGGGCTACGGCGAGTTGGGCTTGCTGTTCAATTAGAGCGCCATACAACCGCGCGATCAAATCCAACGGCAGGAAAGGGGAGTCACACGGCACGGTGGCGACGAGTTCGTGTGTGGCCGCGCTTAAGCCCCGATGCAAACCCGCCAGTGGCCCGGCAAAGCCGCCGATGGCGTCAGGCACGACTTTGTGGCTAAGTATTTGATATTGTTCAATATTTTTATTGGCGTTGATCAGCACTTCATCGACTTGCGGGGCGAAGCGCTCAAGCACCCACTGCACCATCGGCTTGCCGCGCAGTAGCTGCAAGCCCTTGTCGACGCTGCCCATGCGGCGGCCCTGGCCACCCGCAAGGATGACGCCGGTGATTGCGGGACGGGGCGTGGCGGATGGCATGAATTTTCGGAACGGAAGCGGGCCGCGCATAGCACCAGGCGCTGCGCGATGACTTACGCTGTCAGCTTTTCGTCTTCCGGCGTAATCGGCAATTTCACCGGACGCTTCAACTTTGCCGACAGATCAATCGCCTTGGTCAGCATCAGCCGGTTGTGACCTTCACGTGCGGTGGCGTGCTGCGTGGTTACACCCATCGACACGCGGTTCAACCAGGAGTTTGTCTCCTCGCGCATCGGCCCGCGCAATTCGCCCAGCGCCATGTCACCCACGGGATAACTCGTCAGAAAATCGACGTGACGGCGTTTATCGGGCGCGTAACCTTCGGCTTGAATCAGATTGGTGGCGAGCACCATGTCGCGGTGCGTGTCATCAATCGTGAGCACGCCCTCCGTGCCGACCATGCCCACCTCAAGGGAATACACCGCACCGGGCCATACTTCAGGCAGGCCCCACGAAATCATGCCGTGGTAAATCGAATCGTCGTTGAACGTGATGGTGTAGGCCGTGCCGTCGACGCCCTGCCACGTTTTGCCCAGCGCCTTGTTGACCGAGCGTGCATAGACTTCCACGGGCGTCTTGGCTTCCATGCACCACATCACGATATCCAGCGCGTGGGTCCCCGAGATCACCATCGGCGTGACTTCGGCACGGTTGTCGCTGCGCTTGTAGTTGTCGATGGCCACCAACCGGTTCATAAACGCGCGGGAGGTCACCATGGTCACTTCGCCCAATGCGCCCGATTGCACCTTCTCTTTAGCGACCAGCCAGCGGCGACGGAAACGCTGGGTGTAGCCGATGACGGCATCGACACCAAACTTTTCTATAGCAGCCAGCGTTTGTTGTGACTCGGCCAAGTCGGTCGCCAGCGGTTTTTCGATCAGCAACGGCAGCTTGCGTTCCGCCGCCATGATCACCGGGTCGACGTGCAAGTGTTCGTCGGTGCAGACGATAACTGCGTTGACCTCGGGCCGTGCGAGCAGGTCTTTGTAGGACGTGGTGATGTAGTCGGCGTGACACTTGTGGCCGACAATTTCGCCACGCTCCGGTTGTTTTTCCGCAATACCGATCCAACCAACGGACGGGTGACGTGAGGCGAGTTCACCGCGGATCAGGCCGACTCGGCCAGCGCCGATGATGGCAAGGCCGATTTTTTTTGGGTCTTTTTTCATGACTGTAGCTCGATTGTGAAGCAAATCATTTACCAAAATCGTCATTCCCGCGAAGGCGGGAATCCATACATTGGTTGCGATGCAAGTGTGTTATGGGTTCCCGCCTTCGCGGGAACGACAGGGATATTTTTTCAACCTGATGCAGCCAATACTGGGCGTTTACCGTGCTGCTATCGCAGCCCGCGATTCTGGCAACGGCAAACTCACCGGCTCATTGCGCTCGGCTGACAGATCCGCGGCGATGTAGACCTCCATCACATCGCGCGCTTCTTCGCCGGTCACCAGTACTGGGCGGTCACACGCAACAGCTTCGAGAAAATGCACGGTCTCGGATGCCATGGGCCCGGCGTACGTATGGGCCACCGGCTCGCCGGGCATGGTGGACATCGGGTGCACAATGCCGGATTTCATCGTAGTCAACTGCGTATCGCGATGCGTGTCGTCGATGATGAGGGCGCCTTCGGTGCCGATCATTTCGATCCAAGTCATCGAAAAGTTCGGATACGCCGGGGGCAAACTCCAGCCTGCGCAAACCACGCACGACACGCCGTTATCAAACGTCACCGTGATGTATTGCGTGTCGGGAATGTCTGCGCCCGTTGATTCGCGCATGGCGCCGTAGTTCACGGTGGAATACACGCGCACCACCTTGGCCGGCTGCAAACACCACATCACGAAATCCAAATCGTGCGTCGCCTCCATCGCGGCGGGAGAGAGCTTGGAGCGGCCCGTAATTTTTTTGCCAAGCCCGCGGCCGATGTGGCGGCTGACCAGCGCGCTGACCGGCTTGCCCAGCGTGCCGTCTTTCAGCGATTGTTTGACATAGGCGAACTTCGGATTGAAGCGCTGCGAATAGCCGATGGTGAATTTGAGATTGTTCTTTTTGGCGAGGTGATTCAGCTCGTCCGCCTCGTGCAGCTCAATGGCAATCGGCTTTTCCAGAAACACGTGTTTGCCCGACAGCAGCGACTCACGCGCCATCGGGTAGTGCAATGCTTCCGGCGTGGCGGAGATCAACACCGCGTCGATGTCGTCCCGCTTGATGATGTCTTTGTAATCGGCGGTGGCGGTAACAGAATGCACCTTGGCTGCCATTTCGGCGAGGCGCTCTGGCCGTGTTTCGACGATGTGCAGGTCTTTCACCAGCGGATTCATGGCACAGGTTTCCGCGCGTATGCCGCCGCACCAGCCCGTGCCGATTACGGCTACGTTGATTTGTTTCACAGACACGTCCTTGAGTAACTTGCGATGGGGGGTAAAACGAAGGCAGGTATTCTATCCGATAGAAGCTCGCCACTCTTGAATCACGGCTTAACAGATTGCATACAGAATTGCCCTTGAAGTCAAAAGCCGCATTGAAAAATAATCAATAAAAACAGATAGTTATGTATAACTGCCCGTGGATTTAATCGGTGTGCTTCTGCGATAATCTGTGGCGAAAGGATTTTGAAGTGTCGGCTTTCATACTCGCGCTTGACCAGGGCACTACCAGCTCGCGCGCCATTGTGTTCGATGGCGCGGGCTGCGCGCGTGCAATGGCGCAGCGCGAATTCCGGCAGATTTTTCCAAAACCTGGGTGGGTCGAGCATGACCCGATGGAAATATGGGACACGCAGCTTGCCGTCGCGCACGAAGCGCTGGCGCAGGCAAA
>SYEN01000432.1 GCA_005800795.1 Burkholderiales bacterium
ACCGGTGCACGCGCTGAAGATCGATCGATCGTTCATTGAAGGAATGATGAAGAACAGTGAGAACATGTCCATTGTTTCGTCGGTGATTTCGCTGGCGCACGCCCTGAAATTGAAGGTGATCGGCGAAGGTGTGGAAACCGATGAGCAATGCCGAGTGCTGCTGGAGTTGGAGTGCGACGAGATACAGGGTTACCTTGTCAGCCGGCCGGTGCCGGCCAATGAGGTGGTGCGCATGTTGCAACAGAATGCGCTGGCGGCCTAGCAAAGTAATTGTAACTTATTGATATTATTAGTTATTATAAATTTTCTATCACTCGGCCATTCTCGCAATTTAGTAAGCCTTAAGCGCGAAGCGTGTCTTTCATCGCTAGCCTTGGCGATAAATCGATGCATTGACGGGCAATCGGTGCATGTCTGACTATGGGCCCGGGAATGGCGCAGCCATTCCCCAAAAAACCCATCCGCCTGTTGATCGGTTTCTCGCTGGGCGATGGCACGGATGCTGCCAAGCGCGCTGACGCATCTACTGATGGAGAAGTTCGGCCAGCCTTTCGATGTACTCAGGCGCTTGAAGCGGTGGCAGAGACGTCCCCGCAATCGCATATTCTGCTCGTTTGGCCGTCGAAGCCGGTGAAATCGATGGAACAACAGATCGCCTTTTCAGGCCAACAACGCCCCTCCTGATCGACGTTCTGCGCACACCGCCAGTGACACAAGGGTGGGTGGCCGACGGCAGCCCCGCGCGCATGGCGTCAGAGGTATTCAGGGCGAAGGTGACGCGCAAGTAGGGTCAGCTTGAACAGCCGAGAAACCGGCTGAATATCGAGATTCAGCAAATCACCAACTTGCGCCTTGGTCGAGTCCGTGGTTTCGCGCGATAATGATCATTGTTTCGTAACATTTACTTGCCGCACAAGATGAGCCACAACGTCGTACTGGATCCTACCGCGTCCTCCGGCACGGGTGCGCAACGCCCTTGGCAAGCGCTCGACACTTTGCAGGGCAAGGTCGTTGCCTTTATCGACAACTCCAAGCCCAATTTCATTCATCTGGCCGCCGATCTGGGCGAACTGCTGGTGAAGCACCACGGCGTTGCGCGCGTGATCCACCATCGCAAACGCGCGGCCTCGGTGCCCGCGCTGGAGTCGGTCTACGCCGATATCGAGGCCAATGTCGATCTGGTGATTACCGGCTCGGGGGATTGAGGTTCCTGCACGTCGTGGAGTGTCCACGACACTGCAGAATCGGTGAAGCGCGGCGTGCCGGCGATCACTATTTGTTCCGATCAGTTCATCGTGCTGGGCCGCAAGCAATTGAAGGCGCTGGGCAGTGAAGGCCACCCCATTGCGGTGATTCCGCATCCTTTTGGGCTGCGCACGCGTGACGAGGTACGTGCCATCGCTGAAACCTGCGCGACGGATATAGCGCGCATCGCAGTAGACTCCAATGCCGGTGTGCTGCCGGGCAAGGCATCACGTACACCCGTGCGTGCCGCGCGTATCGAAGTGCCAGAAGACGCCGACGAATTCGACCAATTCTGCATCGCGCGAAAATGGAGCGACGGCCTGCCGCTGCGCCCACCGACGCTCGACAAAGTCGAGCGCATGATCGCCGCCAGCGGCCGCACCGCCGATGAAGTCATCGCCCTTGTGCAGCCGGGCTTCGGCACGGCCACGGTGGAAGGCATCGCGATCAATGCGGTGATGGCCGGCTGCCGCCCGGAATACATGCGCACGCTGATTGCGGCTGTCGAGGCATTCACTGACCGGCGCTTTAATCTGCAGGGCATACAGGCTACCACCAACCCCGCGACGGCGATGATTATAGTGAACGGCCCCGTCGCGCGCGCGATAGGCGTCAATGGTCATTTGAATTGCCTCGGCCAGGGCGCGTGGGCGAATGCCACGCTGGGACGGGCGCTACGCCTCATCATGCAAAATATCGGCGGCACGTTACCGGGTGAAATGGATCGTGCAACCCAGGGCCAGCCCGGCAAATACAGTTTTTGCTGCGCCGAAAACGAAATCGACAGCCCTTGGGAGCCGTTGCATGTGGAACGTGGTTTCGGCAAGGACGAAAGCACTGTAACTATTGTTGGTGCGGCTGGTACGGTGAATTTCAATTCGCACGCCAAGGACGCCCCAGACTTGCTGAAAGTCATCGCCGACAGCATGTGCTTTCCGACCAATAATGATTACTACTTCGGCGGCGAGCCGTGGCTGCTGCTGGGGCCGGAGCACGCGCACATCCTCGCGCGGGAAGGCTTGAGCAAACACGATCTAAAGTTGAAGCTGTGGGAGATGTCGAAGCTGCACGTCGACCGGCTTGCGGCGAAAGATCGCATGCGCTTGCAACACACACGCGGCGCGGAGCTCGGCCAGTTCGGTGCTGAAACGAAAATCCCGATTTCGATCAAGCCGGAAGAAGTCAGCATCGTCGTTGCTGGTGGGCCGGGCACACACTCGGTACACGTGCCGACGTTTGGGCACACGCGGTCGGTTACAAAAATTATCAAATAAACAGATACTTACATATTGCGCAACCTCGCAAGGAATAGTCATGCCACAAATCCAAATTCGCAACGCCCACATCAACTACGAAATCCTCGGTGATCCTGCTGGCAATGGCCCCTGGGTGTCGCTTTCCCCCGGCGGGCGGCGTGATCTGCACGGTGTTAAACACCTGGCCGAACGCGTCGCCGCGCGCGGCTACCGTGTACTGATCCACGACCGCCGCAATTGTGGCGCATCAGACGTGGTGTTCGAAGGCACGGCAGACGCGCCCACTGAATACGAAATCTGGGCGGAGGACCTCTACGCCATGCTGAAGCACCTGGGCGCGACACCGGCGTGGGTGGGCGGCGGCTCTTCGGGTTGCCGTATGTCGACGCTGCTGGCGCTGCGCCACCCGGATGCGGTGAAGGGTCTCCTGCTGTGGCGCGTCACCGGCGGCGAATTCGCGGCCAAACGGCTTGCCAATCAGTACTACCTGCAATTTATTGCGATGGCGAAAAAAGGCGGCATGGCCGCGGTGTGCGATAGCGAACATTTCGCCGCGCGCATCAAGGAGCGCCCCGCCAACCGCGACGCCCTGATGAAAATGGATGTGGGCCGTTTCTGCGCCTCGTTCGAGCAATGGGCACAGGGTTTTCTGGATGACGCCAGCAAACCCGTGATCGGCGCCACGGCAGAGCAACTGCAATCCATCAAAGTGCCCGTGATCATCGTCCCCGGCAACGACCGCACGCACGACAAGGGCGTGGGTGAACGCGCGCACGCCACCATGAAGGGCAGCGAGATTTACCACCTCTTCCCCGATTATCAGAATGTTGATATCGTCCCGCCGCAAGAGTGGGAGATCAAGGACGACGAGCTTGCGGGCGTATTCGCGGGCTTCATGAAACGCAATGGTGGGTAACCCGCGGGCCATCGTGGCTTTCGCAGCATCGCCCCATCAACAACCCCGGAAAAAATCATGAAACACATTCTCCTGGCGATAGCCCTGATAACCACCGTGAGTGGTGCACATGCACAGGGCGCCGCCCCGGTGCCAGCTGCCGCGCTCAAGGCGGGTGAACAGGTTTACAAGGAGACCTGCGCCACTTGCCATGCCACGGGTTTGCTCAAGGCGCCCAAGCTGGGCGACAAAAAAGACTGGGGCTCGCTCATCAAGGAACCACAGGCCACGCTGACAGCCGACGGGTGGGTGGGCGTGCGCGACATGCCCGCCAAGGGTGGCAAGCCCGATCTGGCATTGGAAGAATTTGCCCGTGCCGTGGCCTTTATGGCGCGTGCCGCAGGCGCCAACTGGAAGGACCCCGACGCCGCGATGATGAAGCAGATTCAGGCCGAGGAAAAGAAGGCGCTCGACAAAAAGGCGAAAGACGCCAAGGCCAAGAAATAGCCGTTGTCACATGGACTGGAACTGCCACACATAGCCAGTGAGCTTTTTCGTTGCTGCGCTTGGCAATAATCCAGGCGGCATCAATGCTGCATGGCCAAAAACGCGCACCCTGGCCAATGAATATTTTCAGGGTGGGTTGGCACTGCGTGCCGCACCCTGCAGCTTCATGAAAATCTGACGTCTCGTCCGCGAAGAAGCGCCGGTGGTGCAGGTAACCCGTTGTGGGCTCAGCGCCCACACTCCCGGCTACCCCAATTCGCGATGCAGGAACTCGATCATTTTCTCCACCGCGCTCCTGGCCTGCGGTGAGGTCGGGTCATTGGTGATAAACGCTTCACCCACGCCCTCAAACAAATGCAGATCAACCTTGCCGCCCAACTTGCGGTATTCGTTGATAAAGCGGTCGCGGTTGGGCACCGGGTGCGCCAGATCAGCCGTGCCCTGCAGATAAACCACCGGCGGCGTCAAGGCTTTTTCGCCGCGCTCCAGCAGGCGCGTGGGGTTGGCCTTGGCCATGACTTCCGTGCTGCCCCAGTATTTGTTGTGGCAATCTATCCAGTTCTTCGCCTGCTTCTCGTGCTGCCCGCCGAGCAAACCCTGCGCGTACTCGTAACGGCCCAGCGGGTCAATCACCGGCCAGCACATCACCGCGCATTGCACGCTCGCGTCGACACCCGCAGGCCCTGCGATATCCGCAAAATCGTTGGGCCGCATGGCGGTCAGCATCGCCTGGTGGCCGCCGCTGGATACGCCGAGGATCGCGACCCGCTTCGGATCCACATTAAATTGCGCTGCGTTGGCTTTAAACCAGCGCACGGCATAGTTGATGTCTTGCAGCGACGCGGGATAGGCGCAACCCGCGCCATCGGCGGGCATGCGAAAGTCGAGTGAAGCTACTACCACACCCGTCTTGGCGATGGGCGTATCGGTGCCTTCGTCAGCCAGCCTGTCCTTGTTAACCCACGCGCCACCGTGAATATCGATCAACAGCGGAAACGGCCCTTGCCCCTTGGGCTTGTAAACGCGGGCGCAATAAGGCTTGTCGCCATGCTTGATGTATTCCACATCGGTGACGTCGATTTCGTAGCGGATGCGTTCTGCGGTATCCATGAGAGGCTCCTGGCGAGGTTACGGGCGGTGGAGAAGGATTGTAGCGCTATGTGATCGTTGTGGAGCCACACTGGGTTGCGTTTGAGATTATAAAAAATTATTCAATAAAAACAGACACTTATAATTAATCCCGTTTCAAGAATTCTACCGAACCTGATTTATCTATAAAAATCGCGCTATCTTCACTTGCAGGAGTCTGACCAACTGCGGATCCATGTAGTCGTAGTCGTCCGGGATGTCGAGGCAGATGACTTTCTTGCCATTGAGGTTTGCTCGAAATTTCTTTTGCAGTTTGTTGCGATGGGTCTTTTCCATCACAAAAATCAAATCCGCCCACTCAACGGCTTCCGAAGTCAGTGGCGTATCCGCGTCGTTATTCAAGCCCGCCGACAATACTTCAAGGCCATCCCGCGAAGAAAAAATTGTCTCCGCAGTAGGGCTGCGTAGTCGATTTTGGCGGCAAACGAACAATACGTTCTTCAACGACTGCGGCCTCTATCAATGCCCGGATTTCCCAAACCACCCTTTCATCTCCTCATCAAACTCCCCATCAATCAGCACATAAAGCATCTTGGCCACCTTGCCTGACCGGTTGCTCCACGCGTGATTCGTCCCCAACTGAATCAACACATCGCCCGCCCTCAAGGTCACCTCGCCCTCGTCCAGCAGCATGACAATTTCGCCTTCGATGCAGATCGCGTAGTCGATGGTTTCCGTGCGATGCATCATCGGGTGGCGTCCACCGCGGCCGAACGATGATGCGCCTTCGTTGCCTTGGGCCTTGAACACTTCGCGCGCTTTTTCCGGCGTCATGTTGCGGATTTCTTCTGACTCCGGGCCGATCTCGGCGGTCCGAATAATGGTGCCGCCTTTGGGCGGGTGAATCTGGCGCGGCCCCGGCGTCGGGTCTTCGTGCACCGCGTGCAGCTTGTAGGGCAGCGGGCCGGTTTTCCACAGGTCGTTCGACACATGGCCGGGCCGCATGGGGTTGGTGCGCACGGTGGGTGCCAAACGGTCTTCTATTAGGATGGATTTACCTTCTTTGTTGTGGCCTACGACGACGCGTCTGACGGGTATGACGTTTCCTTAGAGTTATGCATAAGTAATTGAATTAATTGAATAATTTATTCAATCTGGATGCCGATGTTCACGGCGAACGCGCCAGCGGTCACCAGCAGCGTATGCCCGTCGGGTGTGGATTCGGCCACCAGATCGCTGCCGATAATGCCGTTGGCGCCGGGCCGGTTGTCCACCACGAACGGCTGATCCGATTGCACCGACAACTGCGCGGCGAGAATACGCGCCGTGGTGTCCGGGCCGCCCGCACCAAAACCGACGATCACGCGCACAGGGCGGCTGGGATAGTCCTGGGCTTGGGCGCCAGGTGTTGTGGCGCAAAATACCCACAACAAAAGTTTGATTTTTTTGCGCATGGTATTTTGTCTTGCAGTATAGCGCCAAGATATGCGCCAACCAAAATCGCGTCGTAAACCATAGCTGTCGTTCCTGCCTTCGCGGGAACGACATGGGTGGCGTGCGTGTCTTTTCCAGACTATCTACGCCGCTTCCGCAATAAACTGCAACCGCGCCAGATGCGCATACAGCGCACTATCCCGCAACAATTCATGATGCGTACCCACCGCATGCACACGTCCGCCATCCATCACGATGATCCGATCCGCGTTGCGCACGGTCGCCAG
>SYEN01000433.1 GCA_005800795.1 Burkholderiales bacterium
ACCGTGCAGGCGCCGCAGACCCCGTGCTCACAACCAAGGTGCGTCCCGGTCAAGTTGAGTTCGTGGCGCAGAAAATCCGCCAGTGTCAGGCGGGTTTCGACGGTGGCGCTGCGCGCCTTGCCGTTGACGTTGACCGTGATATTTCGGGTATCAGCCATTTTTAATACCTATTGCGTTCGCGGCGGCTTGTTCGAGCGCGCGGTAGGTCAGAGTTCGGGCCAGATGTTGGCGATAGGCAGCGGTGACGTAGGCGTCGCTACCTGCTTCCAGCTTGCCGGCTTCGGCGGCAGCGGCCTTGAACGCCGCTGCTCCGGGCTTTTGGCCAACCAGAGCACGCTCGATACCAGTGGGCCGCACCGGTGCATGCGCGAGGCCGGAAATGGCCAGAGCCGCATGCGCTATATGGCCTTTGCCATCCAGGCCCAGCAGCGCCGAACAGGCGACGATGGCGAAGTCGCCATGGCGGCGAGCGAATTCGACAAAGGAATGGCCCTGGGATTTTGCGGGCAGCGGAAAAGTCACGCCGGCCAGCATCTCGTCGGGTTCCAGCGCTGTCGTCATGTACGCGACCGCAAAATCCCCAAATGGCACATCACGCGTTCCCCGCCGGGACGTGACATGCATCGTCGCGCCGAGGAGCGCGGCGGCATTCACCATCTCTGCGGAGGGGTCCTGATGGCACAGCGAACCGCCGAGCGTGCCGCGGTTGCGCGTTTGCCGATTGCCGACGTGCGCGAGCGCGGCTAGCAGCAGTGGGCAATGCGCAGCGATCTCGGTTGAAAACTCCATATCGCGCTGGCGCGTCATGGCGCCGATGTCGAGCTTGCCGCTGCTCACCCGGATATACGCCAGTTCGCCCACCTTGTTCAGATCGATCAGGTGATCGGGCATGGCGTAGCGGAAGTTCATCATGGGCATCAGCGACTGCCCGCCAGCTAGGACGCGCGTGTTTTCGTGAGTCGCGAGCAGCGCGACCGCGTCACTGACGCTGCGCGGATCATGATAAGTAAACGGTGCCGGTTTCACTACAGCTTCTCGTGTTTTGCGGTTGGTGTTTCCGGTGGCAGGTCGTCGCGCCGCCGTTTGCTGGTTTCCACACCATTCGCTTCCCAATCGCCTGCCACAGCGCGCTGCGCGAAGCGTTCCCAGGTATCGGTCCAGTCACCGAGCGTGTAGCCGTGCCAGGTGCCTTTGGCGGACACAGCTGGCAGATTCAGTTCTTCCCACAATACTTTCGCGCGCTCCATGTATTCCTTGCCCGGCAGCGCCAGCGGCGGCAGCGGGCGCTTTTGCGTGGCGTCGATCAGCATGCTGGATTCAAAGCGGTTGCCGCCGTCGGCTTGATAATGCGCACCCTGCACGCCGCGCCGGTAGTTGATAATCTGCACATCTTCGTGGGGCGACTGGCGATAGGCGAGCGACCAGAACACGGCGTCAGTCGATTCCGGATTCACGTCTTCGGAAACGCCAATCACAATCTTGCCAACGTCAGAACGGAAGGTCGCGGCTCCCTGCAACGCGCGCCATACTTCCGTGCGCAGCGTGCCCCGCTTGAATTGCACAAACACCACCGGGCGCAGGTTCGACAACGGCTCGTGCATCACCACGCGTGTGACGCCGCGCACGCCCATGGTGTCGCGCAGGTGATAGAGAAACAATGGCTCGTAAGCCACCTTTTTCACCACGCTCGATTCGCTGGGTGTGACCTGGCTGATGATGGCCGAGAACACCGCGTTTTTACGATGCGTGATGGCGGTCACCTGCATCGGCATGTTGTAGGCTTCGAGCGCGACGTAGCCGTTGCTTTCGCCGAACGGCGCTTCGGGTTCCAGTGTCATCGGGTCGATGAAGCCTTCGATCACCAGTTCGGCGTCTGCGGGCACTTGCAGATCATTGGTGACGCACTTCGCCATTTTGATCGGCGCCCCGGCGAGCGCGCCCGCCACTGACATTTCGTCCATGTCGAGCGGCAGTTTTTGCGGGCCGGTAAAAAACACCACCGGCGCCGTGCCGAGCACGATGGCGATGGGCATCAGTTGCTTGCGCTCACGATATTTTTGCCAGTGCAACCAGCCGCCCGCGCCGCCCACGCGCGCCGCCATGCGCACCACCAGCCGGTCGGTCGCCTTCAACGCGGCGCGGTAGGTGCCCATGTTTTGGATGCCGTTGTCGGGATCGCGCGTGGTTACCAGCGTGGCGGTGAGGTACGGCGCCGAATCGAAACCGGGTGTCGACACTGGCACCGGCAGCGCAGCCAATCCTCCCCCGGGCTTTTTCAGATCGTCGCCTTTGATCACCACTTCCTGCACGGCAGGCTTATCGACCACCACCGGCGGAATCGGATTTTGTATTGCCTTCACCCACACCTGGCCCACGTCTTCGACGGTCTGCCCCATGCCGCGTGCGTAAATCGCCGGGTTCGAGGCATACACCCCGATCGCCACTGGCATGTCGTAGCGTTTGCCCTTTCCGTCCACCACGTTGGTAAACAAAAAGGCGCGGCGTTCGGATTCGGGCACGCCGCCGACAAACTGCCAGCGCACCAGCGGCTGCAGCTCGGTATCTTTGTTGATGGGCTTGTCGATGCGCACAAGCAAACCGGCTTTTTCGAGGGCCGCGAGGTGTTCCTGAAAATTGCGCGGGGCGTTATGGGGTGCAATGCCGGCCATAGTAGTCTTTCAAAATAATGAATAAAAACATATACTTACGATTTTGTGTGCCGCGCGCGGCCCAATACTATTCCGCTTTGATGCCTGCCAAGCGGATGACTTCCAGCCACTCGTTGGTTTCGGACACCATCAACTTGCCGAATTCGGCGGAACTCATTTGCGAATGCCCCGCGCCTTGTTCATCAAGCCGCCGCATCATTTCGGGTGACGTCATCACGCTGCTGATTTCAGCATGCACGCTGGCTATGATGTCAGCGGGCGTGTTGCGCGGCGCGAACATCCCCCACCAAATGGTTGAATCGTAGCCGGGCACGGTTTCGGCCACCGTCGGCATGTTGGGGTATTTGGGGTTGCGCTTCAGGCCGCCGGTCGCCAGCAACTTGGGACGCCCGCTGCCGACCATCGCCACCACCGTGGGCAGCGAGCCGAGCATGATTTCCGTGTGCCCGGCCATAGTATCCGCTGCCGCCGGCCCGCCGCCTTTGAACGGCACATGCGCGAGATGGGTCTTGGTCATCATCAGCGTATAGCCATCAGGCGGTTGCTGCGAGGCGTGCTGCAGACCAATGATGCTGCCGGCCCCCGAGCGATTGTCGATGATGAATTGCTGCTTGGTACGCTTGGTGAGTTCTGCGGCCAGTATGCGCCCGATAATGTCCGTGCTGCCGCCGGGCGGCCAGGGGATGGTGATGCGCACGGTTTTGTCGGGCCATGCTGCGTGGGCGCTGCTCATGACCGCGACGGTGATCCACACCAGCACGGCGACCCCTATGTTTTTACGCACCGGAATTCTCGTTATACGAATGACAATCAACCCATGCTAAATCTTGCCAATGCCCTTGACCACCGCCGCCATGCGCTTGTAATCCGCCTCAAAGAATTTGGCGAAGTCCGCCCCCTCGCGGTAATCGGGTACCACTTGTGCGCGCTCCAGCGCCTGCTTGAACGAGGCGTCGTTGGCGGCACGGCGGATGAGTTCGCGCAGCTTGGTCAGCGTCGCAGGCGGCACGCCCTTGGCGGTGAATAGGCCCACCCAGAGATACGCTTCGATATCCAGGCCTTGCGATTTGAACGTCGGCACGGTGGGCATCGCGGGGTAAGGCTTCACGCCCCACGTGCCCAGTGCGCGCAGCTTGCCCGATTGCACATAGGTGTAAACCGCCGCCGGCCCGCCACTGGTGATTTGCGAATGCCCGCCGAGAGCTTGCGTGATCGCGGGGCCACCGCCGGTGGTGGGCAGATGGCGAAACTTGACTTTGGCCGCGGTGACAAACATTTCCAGCGGCGTATGCGTAATACCGAATGGACCCGAAGTCGAATACACCAATTCGCCGGGCCGCGACTTCGCCAGTGCGATCAGCTCCTGGGTGTTTTTCACCGGCAGCTGCGGGTGAATGGTCATGATCAGCGGATCGGCCGACAGCAGCGCGAGTTGCTCGACCTGGTCGAGCGAGTACGGCGACTTCACGCCGTAGAGTTTGTCTTTTTCGATGGCAAGATAAAGGTTCGGCGTGGTCACCAGAATGTGATGACCATCCGCCGGCTGATTCACCACAAACGCCGTGCCCGCCGCCGCCACCGCACCGGGCCGGTTGACCACCGGCGCCGGGTGACCGCCGAGTTTTTCCAGAATCGTCGACAGCGGTTGCGCGTGGATCTGATTCATCCCGCCCGGGGGGTTAGGCACCGTGATGGTGAGGGCTTTGGTGGGGAAATCTTGTGCCTGTGCAACCCCGGGGCCGAGCACGGCAAATGCCGCGACTGTGGCAAGCCGCAGATGGGCAATGGCTGGCTTGAAAATCATGGTGTGGCTCCTGAGGAATTTTTGAATGTTTCGCGGTGAACCAGCTTTGTAATGGCCCGCGCCGCGCGTGTCAACCGCGCGGCGTAATCGCGAGCAAGGAGCCCATCAGAAACCGGGGCGAGGCGCGTCAGCCAGCGGCCCCCGTGCGCAGTTGGGCAACCTCTCCCTGCAAGCGTGCCAACTCATCACGCAAGGGCTGGATTTCCGTTTCGCTGAAACGCGGGGTAATGTGCTGTGGGCAATTCCAGTCGAACGCTTCGACGTTAATAATAAGGCCGCGATCGACGCGTGCGCGGTAGTCGGGCAATTCCAGTCTGCCGATCAGCGCCGGATCTTCGTCGATCTCTACCAAACGCGCCCGGCCCATGATTTTCAGCCGTTGCCGGCTGGCATAGTTCATCAGTATCAATGACACACGGTCGTTGCCGCGCAAGTTTCCCGTGCTGACATACTGCATGTTGCCGCGAAACCTCGCGTAGCCGAGGGTTTGTGCATCGAGCACTTTCAAAAAACCGGTCGGGCCGCCGCGGAACTGCACATACGGCCAGCCGCTTTCGCTTACGGTAGCCTCGTAAAAGCTGTCGCACGCGGTAATGAACGCGGACTCCAGCTCGCCGAGCCGATGGTTGCGGTCTGACATCTGGTCAAAGGCACCGAGCCGGGCGCTGCTTCCCATTTGGAACTGTTCCGCCCGCACGGCGGGGGTGAAGGCGATGTGGGCAAAAGCGTGGGGCATGTGAGTCTCCTTTTGTGGGTTGGCGCCGGACGTTGCTCCCGGCGCCCGGTTGTGTCAGGCCGCGGCCCGTGTTGTTGTATTGAGCAGATCGATTTTTGGAAAGTCGATCTCCACCCTCGTGGCTTTGCCCAATATATTGGTAAAAATATTGAGCGCGACGACGGAGATGACTTCGACGATCTCGCCATCGGTGAGGCCCGCCTTGCGTGCGGCCTCGAATTCGCCTGTGGTGATTTCGCCGAGATTGCCGTTTAACGCCTTGGCAAATGCCACGATTGCCGCCGCTTTGGCGTCCGAAGATGATCCACGGCGATTCAAGTCCATTTCTTCGTTGCTCAGGCCCGCATGGCGGCCGATGGCGGTGTGCGCCGACACGCAGTATTGGCAGCCATTGCCTTCGGCGACCGCCAGCGCGATGCGCTCCTGCGTGGCCTTATCGACGCCGGCCTTGCCCAACGCGCCATACAGGCCCAGAAAACCTTCCAGCGCCTGGGGCGAATTAGCCAGCACGCGGATGAAATTGGGCGTGACGCCCAGTTGCAATTGCACGGCATCCAGCAGCGCCTTGACGTCGCCGGTTGCGGTTTGGGGGTTAACGACTTGAACTCGTGCCATGATGGGTTTCCTCGGTGGGGTGGGTGAATGTCGTGTGGCCCGGTATGGGCCTTATCGACACGAGGCATTCTCCGCGACTGCTCAAATTGAATAAATGGTGACAAAAGTATTTTATTACTGCACTTTAAGCAGTAATATGCGGGCATGGACAAGCTCCACGCCATCACGGCGTTCATCAAAATCGTCGATGCGGGCAGCATCACCGCAGCAGCAACTGCGCTGGAGGTATCGCAACCGTCGATGGTGCGCACGCTCGCTGCGCTGGAGCGCGACCTCGGCATGCGGCTGTTGAATCGCACCACGCGCCGCATGTCGCTGACCGACGAAGGGCGCGATTTTTACGAGCGTGGCAAACACATCGTCGCCGCCGTTGACGACGCACGACTTAGTTTGAGCGCGCGCCGCGCCACGCCGCGCGGGCGCTTGCGCATCGCCTCGTCGGTCGCCTTCGGCCGCATGTACGTGGCGCCCGTGGTGGCAGCGTTTCTTGCGGAACAGGCGGAGGTCGCCATCGAGCTATTGCTGCTCGATCGCGTGGTCGATCTGGTGGAAGAAGGCATTGATGTCGCGGTGCGTGTTGCCCGGCTGCCCGATTCATCGCTGGTGGCGCAGCCGCTGGGCGAAGCGCGCCGCGTGGTGGTGGCGAGCCCGGCATTGATACGCAAAACCGGCGAGCCCAACGCGCCCATCGATCTGCGCGACAAGCGCTGCGTCACCTTCACCGGCCTGACATCGGCAACGCACTGGCCCTTTGGCGAAGGCCGCAAACCGCTGCAGGTGCCCATCAAAAGCGTTCTGACGACCAACCAAGTCGATGCCGCGGTGGAAGCCTGCGTCGCCGGCACGGGTTACGGGCGCTTTAACGATTACATGGTGCTGGCGCAGCTGAAAGCAGGCACGCTCACGCGCGTGCTGCAAAAATTTGAAGGGGCGGCCATACCCGTCAGCATCGTGTATCCGTCAGCGCGCAACCTGTCGCCCAACGTGCGCGCGTTTGCCGCCTTTGCGCGCGAGCGCATACAGGCGCGGCTGCGAGAGCTGCATGCGCGGGCCATTTAGCCATCCGCCGCATACTCGGCCACCTCGCCCCCCGCCTCAATCCAAGCATCCAGTCCGCCGTGCAACGGGCGGATGCGGCGGTAACCGCTATCCATCAACAGGCGGGCGACACGCGCCGCGCTGGCTTCGTTGGGTCAACTGCAATACACGACAATGTCGTGCTCAGGCAGGTTGTGATGCAGGGCTTTTTCCACCTCCGCCAGATTGACTGCGATAGCGCCAGGAATGTGGCGGGGGTCGGCTTTGCGTGCCATGTTCGAGCGGGCATCCAGCACCACCAGTGGTTTGCCGCTGGTCATTATGGCCAGCAGGTCATCGGCGCTGACGCGCACGGCGCGCAGTTTGCGGATGAGCAGATGGCGCTGCGTGAGCTTGAACAGTAGGTATGCGCCCACCGTTGCGGCCACCGCCATCAATCCCTGTGTGCCCATGCGTTCCAGCCACGCGAGCGCCTGCTCAACTTGCGCGCTGAAAACCCAGCCTGCCATGACTGGCACAACAGCCCACAGCAGCGCACCCGCAGTGGTAAAGGCCACAAAACGTCCTAAACCAAGGCCCGTGGCACCGGCCAGCGGCGGCGCCACGGTGGCAAAGCCGGGGATGTATTTCGCCACCAGTAATGAGGGCGCGCCCCAGCGCTCGAAAATGGTCTCCGTTTGCTTGACGCAACTGTCGGGTTCAATGGCGATGCGGCACAGCGTGCGCAGGATGCGGTAGCCATAACGCCGCCCTGCGTAAAACCACGGCAGATCGCCGAGCAGCGAGGCGGTCACTGTCACGCCGAGAACGGATGCCAGCCCCAATTGCCCGCTGGCGGCCAGCGCGCCCGCCACCACCAGCGTGGGCATGGCAGGCAGCGGCACCCCCAGCTGCGCCAGCAACACATTGCCGAATACCAGCAGCAATCCGTGCTGCGCCAGCAGGTTTTGCATGTCGTGCATGCAGTTTCTCCGTGAAGCGGTGTTTCTTGCCAACGTGCAGCAAATCACACCGCTATACCCCATCAACGCACCTTACGCCACAACGGCATCCTTCTCCCGCGTCATGCGCAAGGCGAACTGCGCCACGCGTGCCCCCAACACTTCAGCGGTTTTGAGATCACTGGCAGGAATAGCTTCAGCGCCCTGATCGTTGTTTGATTGCGTCAGCGCACCGCTGAAGCCGCCAAGTCGGTTCAGATCGTTGACGCTGCCTTTGCTGGTGTTGTTGCCGGGCAGCAGACCCAGCCCCGTCCAGATCATGCCGTGCTGCATGGCGAAGGTAAAGAGTTGCGTGATGGTGTTGAATTTGTCGCCGTTCTGGCTGCCGCTGTGTGTGAAGCCTGCGGCGATTTTGTCTTTCCAGCCCTGCGCGAACCATACCTTGGCGCTGGCATCCATGAAGGTTTTGAACTATGCTGACGCGCTGCCCATGTAAGTGGGTGCGCCAAAAATGATGGCGTCGGCAGCATTGAGGTCGTCCCAGTGCTTGTCGATGTCAGCGACGGGAATCATTCGCGCGTCAGTGCCTTGAACGCCCTCCGCACCGTGCGCCACTGCCTTCGCGACCGCTGCCGTGTGTCCAAATCCGCTGTGAAAAACCACTGCTACTGTGCTCATGATGCTTCCTTTCGTGGGTTGAAAATAATTAACAAATTCACGCCAGATCAAACAACAGGATTTCTGCGTTGCTGGCATGGTGGAAAGTGACCCGGTCTTCACCGGTAATTCGCGCACCATCGCCGCTTTCCAGGCGTTGGCCGTTGACGTTGACTTCGCCGCGCGCCACATGCACATAGGCACGCCGCTCGGGCGCCAGCGCCTGCGAGGCGGTTTCGGCGCCATCCAAAAGCACCGCATAGAGACGCACGTCCTGATGAAGCGTCACTGAACCCCCGGCACCGTCGGGCGACGCCACCAGCCGCAAGCGACCACGTTTTTCATTCGGTGCGAAATGTTTTTCTTCGTAGTCCGGCGCAATGCCGGTGACGTTGGGTTCGACCCAGATCTGTAAAAAATGCACGGGTTCGGTCTGCGATGCATTGAATTCGCTGTGCCGCACACCGCTGCCTGCGCTCATGCGCTGAACGTCACCGGGACGGATCACCGAACCGTTGCCGATGCTGTCTTTGTGAGCCAGCGCGCCTTCGAGCACGTAACTGATAATTTCCATGTTGCGATGGCCGTGCGTGCCAAAGCCTTGGGCGGGAGCGACGGTGTCGTCGTTGATGACACGCAGCGCGCCAAAACCCATGTGCGCGGGGTCGTGATATTCCGCGAAGGAAAACGTGTGCCAGGAATCCAGCCAGCCGTGCCGGGCGTGGCCGCGGTCGGTGCTTTTTCGTATCGTGATCATGATGTGCTCCTTGCCTGTTCGTGTAGCGAAGATAGGGCTTGCCACAGGCATTTGATAGCGGAATAATCTGATCAAATCATTCAAAATATACGATTAAAAAAATATAATAAAATCAATAAGTTACATATTTGTTTTGTAAATAATGAAAATTTCAATCGACGCTTTGATGGCGCTGGACGCTATCGATCGCAAGGGCAGCTTTGCCGCCGCTGCGCACGAATTGCACCGCGTTCCGTCCGCTGTGACCTACACCGTGCAAAAGCTCGAAGAAGACCTCGACGTGTTGCTGTTTGATCGACGCGGCCATCGCGCCAAGCTCACCGCAGCGGGGCGCGAGCTGTTGAATGAGGGGCGTCATATCCTGCGCGCGACCGGTGAACTTGAAGCGCATGTAAAGCGCGTCGCCACGGGATGGGAAGCCGAGCTGCGCATCGGCTACGACGACATCATTCCCCTACGCGTGATACTGGATTTGGCACAGGATTTCCACCGGCAAGATTGCGGTACGCGGCTGCGCATCCACGCCGAGGTATTCGGCGGCGGTTGGGATGCGCTGGTCTCCAACCGCGCGGATCTGGTGATCGGCACTTCGGACGATGGTCCAGCGGGCGGGGGCTATGTCACACGCCGGCTCGGTGAGGTGGCGTGGAGTTTTTGCGTGGCGCCCGATCACCCGCTGGCGCACGCACCGGAACCCTTGAGCGAAGAAGACATCGTCGGCCACCGTGCGGTGGCAGTGGCAGACAGTTCACGCAATCTCCCGCCGCGTACCGCGGGATTGCTCACGGGCCAGGAAATCCTCACCGTGCACAGCATGGCCGCCAAACTGCTGGCGCAGCAAATGGGGCTGGGCGTGGGGCATCTGGCGAGCGCGGTGGCTGAGCGTGAGGCGGCTGCCGGGCGCCTGGTCATCAAACAAACCGCGCAGCCCCGGGGTAACGCCGTGTTTCATGCCGCGTGGCGTGGCGGACGCACGCAGCGGCCCGGGCGGGCGCTGGCGTGGTGGATCAAGCGGCTGGAGGAAAAAAATTGGGCTACCGAGGTGATGGTGTAGACTTGCCGCGCCTGAGCTGGCGTATATCGCTGGCGCCCACACATAAGCATCTGTTTTTATTGATATTTTTAAAACTCTTCCGAAAATCAAAAAAGCGAATTATGTTTAATCCCTTCAAAAAACTGGAACTGATTGAAACCGAAGTCTTCATGTCGATGCCGGCGAAGTTTCGCAAGAAGCAGCGCACAGCTTGGTCCGACCCCAACCGGCAGAACGCCGAAGTGGAGTGTTTTCTCGAAGGCCCGTCGTTTGATCGCGAAGGTAATTTGTGGTTTGTCGATATTCCTTTCGGCCGGATTTTTCGCATCACGCCGAAAAAAGATTGGGAACTGGTGACGCAATACGACGGCTGGCCCAACGGTCTGAAAATCCACAAGGACGGCAGCATCTGGATTTGCGATTACAAAGAGGGCTTGCTCAAGCTCGATCCAAAAACCGGCAAGCTCGAAACCATTTTACGCACCGCGTTCAGCGAAGGCTTCAAGGGCCTCAACGATTTGCACTTTGCCGCCAACGGCGATTTGTATTTCACCGATCAGGGGCAGACGGGCATTGCTGACCCGAGTGGGCGCGTGTTCCGCCTGTCGGCAGCCGGACGGCTGGATCGGCTGGTGGATAACATTCCCTCCCCCAACGGCATCACGCTCACCACGGTGGATAAACACGTGTACGTGGGTGTCACGCGCTCGCAGCAGATCTGGCGTTTGCCGCTGATGGCCGACGGCAATATTTCCAAGACCGGCGTGGCGGTGCAGCTCTCCGGCGGCGTCGGCGGTCCGGACGGCATCGAAGTGGATTCCGAGAACGGTTTGCTGGTTTGCCAGCTGGGCGTCGGCATCTGGCGCTTTGATTCCAACATGCTGCCCACGCATCTGATTCATTCGCCGGATCACAAGCATCACCATCTGGCGAACATCGCCGCCGGCGGACCGGATTTGAAGACGTTGTACATCACTGAATCGCTGTCGGGCGATATTCTGATGGCAAAGTTGCCGGTGGCGGGGAAGAAACTGTTTTCGCATCAGTGACGCATGGGCTCCTCCCCCGCGCTATGCGCAGCGTAGGAGCATGATTGTTGTTTCCGCGCTTTTCTCCGACCGACACCCCGGCGTTGCCCATGGCGCACGCGACGTTTGCGGCATGCCCGCACTGCCGATGTCGGCGGGCTTAGAGGGTTTTGGTTCCGTGGCAAGCGCAGCGGGGGTATCGTTGGTATTTTCCGCGCAGGCAACAATTCTGATATGGGCGCGCGTGCTGGCTTGCGCGGTGGCCTTGCTGTATTACCGATTGACGCGAATAAACCTCTCCCCGCCGGCATGGGGGAGGCAAGATTATCTTGATGACCGTTGGATAAATTATGAATAAAATTAATTACTTACAATTATTGGGTGCGATGGGTTGGCTGCTTGCGGCAGCGTCCGTGCACGCGCAGACATATCCCACACGCCCGCTGCGCATGATCGTTCCCTATCCGCCGGGCGCATCGGTGGATTTCACCGCGCGCCTGATGGGCCATCGTCTCAACGACGCGCTCAAACAAACGGTGGTAATCGATAACCGCGGCGGCGGGGGGGGCGTAATCGCGACAGAACTCGCCGCACGCGCAGCGCCCGATGGCTACACCCTGTTTTTCGGCACGCCTGCGTCGTTGTGCGTGTCGCCGGCGATGCAGCAAAAAATACCTTACGACACACTGCGCGATTTTGCGCCCATCGCGCGGCTGGTGGTGAATTCGCAGATCGTGGTGGCGCTGCCGTCGTTTCCCCCCAGTAACGTGACCGAACTGATTCAAGCCGCTCGCGCCAAGCCGGGTGCGCTGAGTTACGGCTCAGCGGGCGTGGGCAGCCCGCAACATCTGGGCATGGAACTGCTCAAGGGCCGCGTGAAAATCGACATGCTGCACGTGCCTTACAAGGGCGGCGGCCCTGCCATGACTGACCTCCTGGCAGGCCGCATAAACGTATACATGGCCAGTATTCCCGGCATGCTGCCGTTCATCAAGGACGGCCGCCTTAAAGTGCTGGGGGTCGCCGGCGCTGGGCGCTCCAGCGTATTCCCCAATGTGCCCACCATCGCGGAAGTGGTGCCGGGTTATGAATTCGTCGGCACCTGGTACGGCATGCTGACGCAAACCAAAGTCGCGCCGGAAATCGTATCGCGCGTCAACGGCATACTGGTCAAAGCGCTGCAAGGTGAAGACATGCGGCAAACGCTCATCAGCCAGGGCTCGGAACCACGCCCGTCAACCGCAGAAGAATTCGCAAAATTCATACGCGACGATTGCCCGAGCTGGGCGCGCGCGGTGAAGCTGGCGGGGATCAAGCCGGAGTAGGCTGGCGGCGGGTATACTCAAATTGAATTGAACACCGCGCCATCGCGAAAGGGAGCAAGGCCATGCCATTCTACGAAAAAGGCAAAGTTCGTATTCACTATGAAGAGGCGGGGTCGGGCTTCTCCTTGTTCATTATCCCCGGTGGCGGCTTGAATGCGAACATCGGCAAATTCGATGAAAGCCACCCCTTCAACCCCATGACGGAATTCAAGGCGGAGTACCGCTGCATCGCGCTGGATCTGCGCAATGCCAACGGCGGGCAATCCACCGGGCCGCTTGAATTTGACCGGCCATGGGACGCGCACGCGGAGGACATGTTCGGCCTACTCGATCACCTCAAGGTCGATAAATTCATGGTGATGGGCTTTTGCATCGGCAATCCGCTACTGTGGAACCTGATCAAACGCCAGCCGCAGCGCATCGTCGCCGCTGTGTCGGCGCAACCCAGCGGCTTTCGCGCAGACCTGCCCGACCACTTCTACCAGACCAACATCGCCAAATGGGCGCCGCAACTGTGCGCCAGCCGCCCCGACATCACCATGGACATGGCGGACAAGTACCTAAAAAAGATGTACCTCGCCAACCCGGATTTTGTGTTTTCAGTGGATCGCGATTTTGTGCGCAACTGCCCGATACCGCTGCTGGTGCTGCCGGACGACACCGAGGCGCATGTCTACAAGGTGGCGATGGAAATGGTGCGCCTCGCGCCGAATGCCCAGGTGAGCCTCTATCCGTGGAAGGATACGAAGGAAAACACAGCACTGGCGGTGCGGCATGTGCGGTCGTTTTTGAGGGCGAGTTGTTTGGGGATACGGTAAGTTTTGAAGGTCGGGGTTCTGGTTACAAGTCCTGTTGCTTGGCCGTAGCAGCCGTCACCCGAAAAAGGTTGAGCTTCTGGTACCGGCCAGAAGCAAATCACATGTCCCTTTGCTCCCGAATTTTATCGGCCTTGTAAAGGCAGTAAATTTGCACATTCCGTGTCTTTTGATGGCTATTTTTCAATCGGGAAGTTATTCGACACCCTCATGCTTAACCTATTGATTTGGTTAATATTTATTTTAGGGCTGGAATGTTATTCATCGTTTTTTCTGTATAAAACGAGTTAGATTGCTCATGATCCGTCTCGACTGCTCAGGCGTACGCTTTGGCTCTCAACTCGATGAAAAGCACATGTTCACCTGGGCGGCTGAGATCCCTTCTGTCGTGGGCTGGGAACAAGACATACTCTTGGTTCGTTCCCGCAACATGTCTGAGGCCTCATTGCGCGACCTCATAGCTCTTTTCTGGCGCTATGACATTCCCATGGCACAGCTCGCTCAGTTTCGCTCCAGCAGCAATGCGCGGTGGTTCGCATCGCCCACAATGTTCTGGCACAAGCGTGTTTTCGGTCGCAATCTAACAAGCGGTTCCAGCCGACGGTCTCGCCTTCGGCGAGCCCGCGGCTGAACCGCGGCGTTAAAACACCATCATGGCATCCGACAAATTACTGCTCCTCGTGGGCGTCCCTGAAAATTACCGCTTGGGCGGCCCGGCGTTTCAACGGCTGCCTCATGCACATCCGCGCGTGGAAGTGCGCGTGGTACACGACCTGAAAACGTTTCACGCGCAGGCACCGCAGGCCGATGCCGTCATCGGCGCAAAGCCTTATCTTAAATTTTCGC
>SYEN01000434.1 GCA_005800795.1 Burkholderiales bacterium
ATAGTAGAAACCTCAGGCACCGACACCGTGCATGTTTTCATACCGTATGTGCTTGCCGCTGACCTCGAAAATTTGGTGCTATTGGGCACCGCCTCGTACGGCGTGGGCAATGCCTCGGACAACAAGATTTTCGGCAATAGCTTTTCCAACCCGCTACTGCGAGGCGCAGGTGGCGCTGACACTATCACGGGTGGCAATGGCAACGACTGGATTGAAGGCGAAACCGGCAACGATGCCTTTAACGGTGTGGCCGGCGGCGATAACTTGAATGGTGAAAACGGCAACGACACGATACTGGGCGGTGCCGGCGACGACGTCATGTTCGGCGGTGCAGGCATCGACTTCCTGATCGGCGAAACTGGCAACGACCTGGCCTACGGCGGCAGCGAATTTGACGCCATCGACGGCCGTCAAGGCAGCGACGTGCTGTATGGCGAGGATGGTAACGACATCATCTTCGGCGACGGCTACTTCATCCAGTTTGGCTTCTCCAACGACAGCCTCTTTGGCGGGCCGGGCAACGACATCATGATGGGCGAGGCGGGGGAAAACAGCCTCAACGGCAGTGGCGATGCGCTCTATGGAGAAGACGGCAACGACATACTGGACGGCGGCGCGGGGGATGACGCCATATACGGTGGCAACGGCAACGACGTCATTGATGGAGACAACGGCAACGACTACATCGTAGGCGGGCAAGGTGCCGAAATCATGCTGGGAAGCAACGCTGTGGCATTTGGCGGAGCGACTACAGGTAGTGACCTGTTCGTCTATCACTCGATGGCCGACGCAGGGGACAGCATCTACGGCTTTGATACACGCATGAACATCGGGGAAAACGACGGGATCGACCTGAGGGCGCTATTCGACACGCTGGGTTACGCTGGAACCACACCAAGGGCGACAGGCACCAATCTGCTGCAAGTGACGCAATCGGGAGGGGACACCGTGGTTCAAATCGACCCGGATGGTGCACCGGGGCCGCAGGGGTTTACTCCGCTGGTGACGCTCGTAGGTGTTACAGCAACGACTATTTCGGATAGTTTCTTTTTGTTTCAGTGAGGGTTCCCTGCCATACCCTGAGTCGTGCCAGATGAGGTTCGATAACTATTTGTTTTATATGTCTTTTCTGCGTGGTAACGTTGTTCACTAAAACCGCTGTACGTTAAACAGCGCCTCGCCTCGCACCCAGTGCCCAAAATTCGCAACAAACATTTCCGCGCTGCGCGGTTCGTTGCCGGTGGAGGCCGACGCGTTGTGGAGCGAAATAATCACGTTGGGCATGTCCCACAGCGGTGAGTCTACCGGCAACGGTTCTTGTCTGTGCGCGTCGAGTGCGGCGCCGCCGAGCTGGCCACTTTTCAGCGCTTCGAGCATGGCTTCATCATCGACGATTTCACCACGCGCGATGTTGATCAGCTTGACGCCTTTTTTCATGCGGTTGAAGGCATCGGCGTTGAGCAGGTTTTCGGTTTCATTCGTCAGCGGGCAGCACAGCATGATCCAGTCGGCGCGCGGGTAGAGCTCCGGCAGCTCGTCGGGCGGATGCAGTTCGTTCACGGTGTCATCGGGTGCGCGGGGCCTGCGACGTACGCCGATGACGTTGAGACCAAACGCCTGTGCGTAGGCGGCGACTTTTTTGCCAATGGCGCCGACGCCGATCAGCAGCAGCGTCTGGCCCCGCAGGTCGTCTGGCAGCGCTATACCGCGGATGGGCTTCCACTTCCGCTTGGCCTGATGGTGGATGTGGCTGCCGAAGCCGCGCGCGAGCATCAGCAATCCCGTGATGCCGGTTTGTGCCACCGGTTCGGCGTTGGCGCCGGTGGAACTGGTGGTGATCACGCCTTTTGCGTTGAGTTCCTTGACGTGCAATTGCTGCCCGATGCCGGAGCTTGTGTAGTGCACCCACTTCAGATTTTTCATTTGCAGCAGCGCGTCGGCGTAGGCGTCGTGCAGTTGTTCGTCGAAACGCATGTCGCGGTCGAGAAAGAGACAATCGACTTTGTTGCGTTCTTCGGGTGACAGGCGCGCGCCTTTGGCGGCGGGCAGGGTCATGAAATCAACGGTCTTGCCAGCGGTTTGTGCTGCGGCGTGCAAGGCTTTGCTAAAGCGGGCAATGAATTCTTTGGAGACAAGGGCGGTGGGCATGTAATGCGGTTTCGCTAGGAGTGATGGATGGAAAGAAGGCGAGAAAAGCCGCTGTGCGGCGCAGAAATCAATCCGCCTTCATGCCGCGCTCTCTGATGACTCTGCCCCATTTTTCAATTTCCTTTTTGAGATGCGCGGCAAATGCTTCGGGCGTACTGGCGACGATGTCCAGGCCGCCGTCGGTGAAGCGTTTGGTGCTTTCCGGGGTGGCCAGCGATTTCTTCACGCGATCCGACAAGGAAGTGACGATTGCTTGCGGTGTATTTTTCGGTGCGAGCAGGCCCTGCCATGTGGTGAATTCATAGCCCGGCAGTGTTTCTGCGATGGCGGGCACATCCGGAAATTGTGGCATGCGCTTCAAGCCAGTGATGCCCAGTGCACGCAGGCGACCGGAGCGCACAAAGGATAGCGCGTCGGGCAGCGCGGGTATGCCCAGGCTGATTTCGCCGGCAACGGCGGCGATCATTGCCGGGCCGCCACCCTTGAACTGGATCACTGAAATATTGCTCCTGGCCATGTAGTTGAACAGTTCACCCGCGATGTGCGGATTCGTGCCAGGCCCGGCACCGCCGTACGTGAGTGCGTCGCCGCGCGCGCGCGCCAGCGTGATCAATTCGCGCACAGTTTTGGCGGGCAGCGACGGATGCGCAATCATGACCGACGCCGTTGTGGTCAGCAGCGACACCGGCACAAAATCGCGCATTACGTCGTACGGCACGCGGCTGAACAAAAACTGGTTGGTGACCAGCGGAATGGTGTTGACCACCAGCGTGTAGCCGTCACCCGGCGAGTTGGCGGCGATTTCCACGCCGATGCTGCCGGAGGCGCCGCTGCGGTTATCGATCACAAAATTCTGGCCGTAACTTTCAGTGAGCCGTGCCGCGATCAGCCGTCCGACGGTATCCACGCTGCCACCCGGCGGAAACGGCGCGATGATGCGCACGGTCTTGGCTGGATAGATGTCTGCGCCGGTCTGCGCCGGGGCGATGGCAGGAAATACGCAAGCAGCTGTCAGTATCGAACTTGTCAGTGTTTGCTTTTTCATGGCTTGCTATGGAAATGAATGCATTGCGGCATGCATTATCCTATGTCCCGGCGGGTATCGGCGTTAATCGGCGGTACTCGCTGTTTCCCCGTTGCAAATTCGCTAGAATGAGGGTTGGCTATTCTATCTTTGCGATTTTCCGTGATACTCAATGCAATGGTGACGCGATGCGCGCTTTAATTTCCGATTCTGCCGCATGGATCGGCCAGCAAATCCAGAACAGCGGTTCCTGGACATATCACTTTGACGCCGCAGCGCTGGCCGAACTGGACGCTGCTCTCGCGCATGCCCAGCGTGCGGGTGCGCGCGTGCCGTTTGGTCCTGGTTTATTTCCCTTGCCGCGGTTGCGCGGTGAAATGGAGAAAATTCTTCACGACGTCGAGCAGGGACAAGGCTTCAAACTGCTGCGTGGTATTCCGCGTGCACGATACAGTGATGCCGACTGCGAGCTGCTCTACTGGGGCCTCGGTGCGCATCTGGGTACGCCGATTTCGCAGAACGGTCGCGGGCACCTGCTGGGCCACGTGCGCGACGAAGGCCGCACCCAGGCGGATCCGAATGCGCGTGCCTATCAAACGAGCCAGCGCATGGATTTTCACACTGACATGTTGCCGATGGATCTACTGGGCCTGTTTTGCCTGCGCACGGCCAAACGCCGCGGTGCGAGCAAAATCACCAGTGCGTTGACCATCCACAACGTGTTGCGTGAGGAGCAGCCCGATCTGCTGGAGGCGCTCTACGGCGATTTTCATATCGATTGGCGCGGCGAGGAGCCTGCCGGTGAACCGGGGTTTTTCACGCTGCCGATGTTCAGCGCATGCAACGGCAAGGTCACAGCGCGCATCAATAGCCTGCCGTATTACGACTCTTGCGTGCGGCATGGCGCGCAGTACGCGCCCGGCGCGCTGCAACGCGAAGCCCTGATCGCGGTGCAGGAAATCGCCAACCGGCCTGAGCTGATGCTCACCATGGATTTTCAGGAAGGCGACATTCAGCTCGTCAACAATCACACCATGCTGCATGCGCGCGAAGCGTACGAGGATTATCCCGAGCCGGGCTGCGAGCGGCACCTGTTGCGCATGTGGATCGCTGTGGATGAGGCACGGCGGCGGCCGCTGGCGGATGCCTTGAGTGCGCGTTATCGCTGGGTGGCGCGCGGCGGCGTACCGCTGAAACAGCCGCCGGCACCGGTGCCAGCGGACATAACGTAAGTATCTGTTTTAATTGATTTTTTAGAGGTATTCATGACGATCACAATCCGGAAGTTGCATCCGTACGTCGGTGGCGAAGTAAGTCCGGTTGATCTGCGGCAGGTGCACGACCGTGCCACTTTGGAACAACTGCGTGCCGGAATGGATGAACACGGCGTGCTGGTGTTTCGCAATCAGCCGTTCACTGATGCGGAGCAACTTGCGTTCGCTCAGCGCTTTGACGGCACATTGCACGCCAAGCCGGGTGCGGCGGCCTTGGGCGCGAACCGCTTTGGCAACGACGCCATCGCCGACATATCGAATGTCGACAACGACGGCAAACTTCTTAGGGCAAATGACCGCAAGCGTGCCTACAGCCTGGGCAACCGGCTATGGCATACCGATGCCTCGTTCCAGGATCCGGCGGGGCGTTACTCCACACTGTCGGCGCGCGTGATTCCAAAAGTCAACGCCAACACCGAATTCGCCTGCATGCGCGCGGCTTACGAGACTTTACCCGTGGCGATGCAACAGAAACTCGAAGGCCTGCAAGTGCACCACACCATTACACGCTCGCGCGAGATACTGGGCTTTACGTTTTCCGACGAGGAAAAGCACAAGCTAAAAGGTGCGATTCATCCCATGGTACGGGCCAATCCGCGCACGGGTCGCAAGTCGCTGTATCTGGCTTCGCATGCCGCGCGCGTGCTGGGTTGGGAGGTGGCCGACGGCCTGCTGTTCGTCATGGAGTTGATGGAACACGCCACGCAACGCCAGTTTGTCTACAGCCACGAGTGGCGGGATGGCGATTTTGTGATCTGGGACAACCTCGCCACCATGCATCGTGCCACCGCGTTCGACGATGCCGTGCATCATCGTGAATTGCGGCGCGTGACCACGATTGATCTGCCTCTGCCGGCATAAAACCACTTCGCGTGTATGACGCATAATTCCGCCTCACAACACATCACCGGGAGTTGTTGATGCGTTTGCCTGTCCTGTTCGCTTGCTTGTTGAGTTGCGGTTGGAGCGGCTTGGCGCCTTCCGTGTTTGCGCAAACTTATCCATCCAGGCCGCTGCGCCTGATTCTGTCTTTCCCCGGCAGCATCGAGCCTCCGACGAACACACCACAGGAATTCGCGAGCTTCATTCAGGCTTGGACTGCGTGCTACGCGAAAGTGATCAAGAGCGCTGACATCAAGGTCGATTAACACTATGAAGAATTATGAAAAAACACTTTAAAAACATATACTTATGTATTTTTCTGAGCGCGAGCCTTTATGTCGCTCCCGCAGCGCAGGCAGCGGATGCCACGGCTGGGCTGGGACAGGCCTGGCCCACGCGCCCCGTGCGCGTGATGGTGCCGTTCGCACCCGGCGGCACGACTGACGTGATCGCGCGCATCATCGCCGCACGCATGACGGAGATCACCGGCCAGCAATTCATCGTCGACAACCGCGCCGGTGCAGGAGGCAATATCGGTACTGGCATCGCGGCCGGCGCAGCACCGGATGGGCACACGATTTTGGTCAACAGCTCGGCATTTGGCGTGAACCCCGGTTTGTATAAATCGATACCATACGATCCGTTCAAAAGCTTTATCCCGATCACCAATTTCGCTGAATCGCCCAATCTGTTTTCTGCGCACGCCAGCATGCCCGCGAAGACCTTGCCCGATGCCTTGAAGCTCGCCAGCGCAGAGCCGGTCAAATATGGATTCGCCACGCCTGGCATCGGCACCACGCCGCATCTTGCCGTGGAGATGCTCAAATATGCAGTGAAAATGGATCTGAACAATATCCCGTACAACGGCGCCGGGCTTTCGGTAACGGCACATCTCTCGGGGCAGGTGCCGCTGGCCTGCTCGGCGTTGCCCACGCCCGCGCCGCACGTCAGGGCAGGCCGCCTGCGCGGCTTGGCGATGGGTTCGCGCAAACGTCATCCGTCTTTCCCCGATGTGCCGACGATGACCGAAGCGGGCTACAAGGATCAGGAGTCGGAAACCATGCAGGGTCTTTATTTCCCTGCGGGCACGCCGCAGCGCATCGTGCAGCGCTTTCACGCCGAGCTTGCGAAAATTTCGCAAATGCCCGAAGTGCGCGAGCGTGTCGAAGGATTGGGCTTTCAGTTCGTGATGAACACGCCGGCAGAATTCATGACGCAGACACGCAGTGAGGTCGAAAAATGGACGCGCGTGGTGAAGAACGCAAAGGTGCAGGTGCAGTAGCGACGACGGCGCTAAACCCAATCACAAAGGTGTAAAAAGCGCCATGCGCATCATCGACATTCGCGAAACTGCCATCCCGCTGAAATCTTCCCTGCGTAACGCAGTATTCGACTTCAGCGAAATGACCACATCAGTCGTCGCCGTCATCACCGACGTGATGCGCGACGGCAAGCCGGTCACGGGTTTTGCCTTCAATTCCACTGGCCGTTACGCTTGCGGCGCGCAGATGCGTGACCGGTTCATTCCGCGCATTCTGAAGGCTAAGCCAGAATCATTGCTCGATGCTTCGGGCAACAATTTCGATCCTGAAAAAATACTCGCCGCAATGATGCAGCGCGAAAAGCCGGGCGGGCACACCGAACGTTCGGTGGCCATCGGCACGATTGAAGTCGCCTGTTGGGATGCGGTAGCAAAAATTGCCGGCAAGCCGCTGCATCACGTGCTGGCGGAGCGCTATAACGACGGCAAGGTGATTGCAAAGGTGCCGTGTTACGTCGGGGGCGGCTGGTATGAGCCAGGTAAGGGCATCCCCGAATTGCTCGATGAAATCCGCGAAAAGCTCGATCAGGGCTATGAAGTGATGAAGATCAAAGTGGGCGGCGCGAGCATCCCCGAAGACGTCGCGCGCGTCGAAGCCGCTCTAAAAATTGTTCAATCAAATCAATGTCTTGCGGTGGATGCCAATGCAGGCTTTAACCGCGAACGCGCGCTGGCGTATGCGAAGGCTTTGGCGCCGTACAAACTGAAATGGTTTGAAGAGCCGACCGATCCGGCAGGCTTTGAATTGCTCAACGAATTCATCGCGCAATACGGTGCCGCAGTGGGTACGGGCGAGAATCTCTTTTCGACACAGGATGTGGAAAACCTCGTCACTTTTGGCGGCATGCGCGCGGGCGTTGATTTTATTCAAACCGATGTGCCGCAATCGTACGGCATCGTGCAGTTCGCGCGTACGCTGAAAATTTTGAAGCGTCGCGGCTGGTCGCGGGAAAGCATTTTCCCGCATGGCGGCAACCAGATGACACTGCATCTGGTTGGCGGTTTTGGGCTGGGCGGCTGCGAGGCGTATCCGGGCGTTTTCGGCATCTTTGCTGGATTCGCCGATGATGCGAAAGTGGCAAACGGTTATCTCAAACTGCCGGATCGGCCGGGCATCGGCTTTGAGGCGCAGAATCAGTTGTATGCCGCGATGAAGGATTTGGCGTCATGAACAAGCACAACGGTTTGCAGGCAGCGCTCGGTCACCTCGATAAAGGCGATTGGGATGCCGCGCACAAAATCGTCCAGAGCGACGAGTCCCCTGACGGCTGCTGGGTGCACGGCATCGTACACGTGATGGAGGGCGATCTGGGTAACGCACGCTATTGGTATGGGCGGGCGGGGCGCGCGTTTTCGGCGGATCAGGTAGCCGAAATTGCGGCGGTGAAAAAGGTGGTGATGTAAGTCGTAGTGCGGGAGCAGCGCAGCGTATCCCGCCAGATGTTTCGGGAATCCACGAAGGGCGGGATACGCTGC
>SYEN01000435.1 GCA_005800795.1 Burkholderiales bacterium
ATCAGAGCCACGTTATCAACCCTCCGCCTTGCGCTGGCGCATCTTTTCCACTAGATGGCACGCCACCACCGGCGAGACGAATTTCGCGTAGTCACCGCCGAGAATGGCGATCTCGCGCACCAGTGTCGCCGACACATACGCGTGCTGCTCACCTGGCGTCAGGAAAATCGTCTCCACTTCGGGAAACAACTGCCGGTTCATGCCGGCCAACTGAAACTCATAATCGAAATCGGTGACCGAACGCACGCCGCGCACCACCACGCGCGCGTTGTGTTGCTGCACGAAATTCATCAGCAGCCCGGAAAACCCCATCACCTCGATATTCTTCATGTCGGCCAGCGATTCGCGCGCGATGGCCACGCGTTCTTCCAGCGTGAACAGCGGTTTTTTCGATTTGCTGTCGGCAATGGCGATGATCACACGGTCAAACAGTTTGCCTGCGCGGCGCGTGATGTCCTCGTGGCCTGCGGTCATTGGATCAAAAGTGCCTGCGTATACGGCGCTGACGGTCATGGAAATCTCACTCAAGAATTTTCAGTAACTGGAAATGCACCTGCCCCGCGCGACCCTGTTTGTGAACCGTCCAGCCCGCTGGCGCGGGATGATTGCCGCCGCTTTCCCGATACACCAACGCTAGCGGTGACAACTTTGGGCGCAACCACGCGAACAGGGCATCCCACGACGTGGTGCTTTCGTTATCCTTAAACGGCGGGTCGAGAAAAATAACATCATACACATCCGGCGTGCCGCGCAGGAAGTCCAGCGCATCAGCGCGCACGATGTTGACTTGCCCGGCCTTGAGGGCTTCGCGGTTTGCCGCCAGCGCCGCGTGCGCGTCCCGCTCACGTTCCACCATGACCACCGCTTTCGCGCCGCGCGACGCCGCCTCAAAACCCAGCGCGCCGCTGCCGGCGTATAAATCCAGACAACGCAGACCGGTCAAGTCCTGCCCAAGCCAGTTGAACAGCGTCTCGCGCACACGGTCGGGGGTGGGGCGCAAATCCTTCTGGTCGGGGAAAGCGATGTGGCGGCTGCGCCACTCGCCGCCGATGATGCGGACGTGGTTTTGTTTCACGCTGGCAACGCCCTGTCTCAGCGGGTTGCCGCCGCCTTCTCCGCTTCCTCTGCACCCACCACCACGGTAATCAGCTTCTCGGGATCAATACGCGCTGCAAACGCGCGCTTGATGTCGTCGCTGGTGACACGCTCGATGTTGCCGGTAAATTCATCGAGGTACTTGAGTGGCAGGTTGTAAAAACCGATCACACCCAGATACTCGTGGATCTTGCGGTTGCTGTCGATGCGCAGCGGAAATCCGCCGACGAGGTTGGATTTGGCGTCGCGCAATTCCTGTGTGGTGGGACCATGGGCAATGAAATCACGCAGGGTTTTCATGGTGACGTCGAGCGCTTCTTTCGCCTGATCCTTGCGCGTTTGCATGCTGATGACGAAGGAGCCGCGCTGCGCCAGAGGCGAAAAGTAGCTGCCCGCCGAATAGGCAAGGCCGCGCTTCTGACGCACTTCGTCATTGATACGTGAGGCAAAGCCCCCACCGCCCAGCACATAATTGCCGACGAAGAGCGGAAAATAATCCGGGTCGCCACGCGCGATGCCGACAGCGCCCACCAGAATGTGGCTTTGCGAAGCGTGGTGTGGAATCAGGCGTATGACCTTTTCCGGCTTTGCTTCCACTGCCGCCAGCACCGGCCGATCACCCTGACCGGCAGGCAAACCCGCTGTGATGCGTTCGGCTATCGCGTTGGCCTCGTCGCGCGACACGTCGCCCATGATGGCGATGACCGCACTGCGTGCGGCGTAATGGCGCTGATAAAACGCGGTAAGGTCATCGCGTGTGATCTTGCCTACCGATTCGATGTCGCCGGAAGCACGCAAGCCGTACGGATGCGTCGCATACACCAGCCGGTTAAAGGTGACACCGGCAATGGTGCCGGGCTGGATGTCGGATTCCTTCAGCGCACCCAGCAGCCGCGTCTTTTCGCGCTCGAACGCATTTTGAGGGAACAGCGGCTTGTGCAAAATGCGCGTGAAGACTTCCAGCGCCTGCTGGCGTTCGGCGTGGCTTGACAGCGTTCGCATGCTCAAGCCTGCGCGATCACTGTCGAAGCGCCCGGAAATGCCCGCGCCGACATCGGCGGTTTTTTGTGCGATCTCGTCTTCAGTCATGCCTTCGGCGCCGAGACGCATGATGCGGTTGGTCATGCTCGCCACGCCCGGCTTTTCAATGCGGTCAAAGCCCGCCCCGGCGGCGAAATCAATGCTCAAATCCAGCATGGGGATGTCGCGGTTCTGCACAAAATACACGCGCGCGCCGCTGCTGGTTTGCCAGTGCTGGATGGGCAGGATCGCCTGTGCCACCGCAGGGAGCAACAAAACAGGTGTCAAAAAAATATTCAATAAAAACAAATACTTACTGCGCATGGCGCACCCCCGCTACAGGCGCCGCTGGTTTGCGCTGCCCCACCGGTTGCGGATCGAGATAGGCCACCGTCAGCGCATCGTCGATCAGATATTTTTGCGCCACTTCGCGTACTTGCTCTGCTGTGACAGCCTTGAATTTTTCGGTCATGAGGTCGATGGACTTATACGAATACCCTGAGGTATCCAGTGAGCCGATTTGCCGCGCCTGAAAAAACATCGAGTCGCGCTCATACACACGCGAAGCGATCACTTGCGCCTTGATGCGCTTGAGCTCTTCTTCGGTCACGCCGTGATCAATGATTTTTTTTACTTCGCTGCGCACGGCCTGTTCCAGCTCCTCCAGCGTTTTGCCTGCCGTCGGCACACCGGAGAAATAAAAGAACGATGGGCCGCGGCCGGTACCGTCGTAACTCGCGTCCGCTGAACTGGCGATTTGCGAACCGCGTATCAACTCGCGTGCAAAGCGCGACGCGCCGTTGCCGTCGAACACGCTGGCGAGCATGTCCAGTGCATAAGGCTCCCAGTCTTTTTCGACATCCACCAGCTTGGGCGCGCGGTACGCCATGATGAAATACGGCTGCTCGGCGGGTGCTTTCACTGTTATGCGGCGAATGCCGGTTTGCGGCGGCTCGTCCTGCGGTTTGCGCGGCGGCAACTTGCGGGACTTGAGCGGGCCGAAGTGTTCGCGAGCGAGCTTGAACACCTCGCCGTGTGACACGTCGCCCACCACCACCAGCGTGGCGTTGTTGGGCGCGTACCATTTGTCGTAAAAGTCGCGCGCGTCTTCCGCAGTCATGTTTTGCAGATCGCTCATCCAGCCCACCACCGGCGCGCGATACGGGTGCGCGCGCAAGGCCGTGGCCATCAGCTGCTCGTAGACCAGCGAACGCGCGCGGTCGTCGGTGCGCATCCGCCGTTCCTCCATCACCACTTTGATTTCCTTGGCGAATTCATCCGGCGCGATCAATGCGTTGACCATGCGGTCGGCCTCCATTCTCAGCATCAGCGGCAACTGCGACTTTTGCACCGTCTGAAAATAGCCGGTGTAATCGCGGCTGGTGAACGCGTTGTCGCGCCCGCCCGCCGCCGCCACGATTTTCGAAAAATCCGCCTTGGGATTGGTTTTGGTGCCCTTGAACAGCATGTGTTCAAGCACGTGGGCGACGCCGGTGACACCGTTGACTTCATCGACGCTGCCGACCTTGTACCACACCATCGACACCACCACCGGCGCGCGCCGGTCGGTTTTGACGATGATACGCATGCCATTGTCCAGCGTGTGTTCGCCAATACTGACATCCGCCGCATTGGCCGCCAGTGCTGTGCCGTTCAAAACCACGCCTAGCAGTGCTGCGCACAAAGCGAGGCTGTTTCCCATTTGCCACTTAAATTTGTTCAAAATTAGCATTGCCCGTGAATGACCCGCAAAGTGTTTCGGGTAGAATTGTACCCACTTGATTGTATCCAGTATCCCATGACACCGTGTGCCGTGCCGGGATGTTTCCCGCTACCGGCTCCGCCTCTGACAACACCGCCGATGTTTGGTTTCCTCAAACCCAAAAGCAAAGAACCGGCGCCCACGGACGAAACGCCCGCCAAGGTCGCGGTCGTTGCTGAAGTTGCCCGGGTAGCCGAGACCGCCGAGGTCACCGTAGCGGTCGAAAGCGCCCAACCCGCTGGCGGCTGGCTGTCCCGCCTCAAGACCGGACTCACCAAGACGCGCGAAAAACTTGGCGCGCAGGTGGCGGGCCTGTTCGGCATGGGCCGCAAGCTCGACGAGGCGTTTTATGAAGAGCTCGAAACCGTGCTGCTGTCGTCTGACGTTGGCGTCACCGCCACCACGCATCTCATCGACGCCCTGCGCGCGCAGGCCAGGCGCGATCGCTACACCGAGGCCGCACAACTGAAACAGGCACTGGCGGAAAAGCTGACCGAGATGCTGCGGCCCATCGAGCAGCCGCTGGATGTCGGCACGCACAAGCCGTTCGTCATCATGCTGGCGGGCGTCAACGGCGCAGGCAAGACCACTTCCATCGGCAAGCTGGCTTACTACTATCAGGCACAGGGCAAGAAAGTACTGCTGGCTGCCGGCGACACCTTTCGGGCTGCTGCGCGCGAGCAACTGATGGCCTGGGGCGAACGCAACAACGTGGCCGTCATCAGCCAGGCATCGGGCGACGCAGCGGCAGTGATGTTCGACGCCGTCAATGCCGCCGTAGCACGCGGCATTGACGTGGTGCTGGCGGACACTGCCGGGCGCCTGCCGACGCAGATGAACCTGATGGACGAAATCAAAAAGGTCAAGCGCGTCATCGACAAGGCCCTGCCGGGTGCGCCGCACGAAACGCTGATCGTGCTCGACGCCAACAACGGGCAAAACGCCTTGACCCAGGTAAAGGCCTTCGACGAAGCGTTGGGCGTCACCGGCCTCGTGCTGACCAAGCTTGACGGCACGGCCAAGGGTGGCGTGATTGCTGCGATTGCGCACATGCGCGCGGCACAGAACGGCAAGTCGGGTCAGTCTGCCGCCCGGCCCATTCCTGTTCGCTTCATCGGCGTGGGTGAGGGTCTGGAAGATTTACGGCCCTTCAAAGCTGCCGAGTTTGTATCCGCGTTGCTCGATCAAACACAAGCTTAGAGTGCCTGTGAGCGTAGCGAACCGCATCACATCATGGTCAGTTTCAGCCAGGTCACCAAACGTTACCCGGGCGGCTTCGAGGCGCTGAAAGCCGTTTCGCTGGACATCCAGCCCGGTGAAATGGTGGTGATCACCGGGCACTCCGGCGCAGGCAAGAGCACACTGCTGAAATTGATGGCCGACATTGAGCGGCCCAACACCGGCACGGTGCTGGTGAACGGGCAAAACGTCGGCACGCTGCGTGCGTCGGCGATTCCTTTCCTGCGGCGTAACTTCGGCCTGATGTTTCAGGATCACAAACTGCTTTATGACCGCAGTGTCTATCAGAACGTGATGCTGCCGCTGAACATCATCGGCTATGGCGCTGAAGATGCCGCCAAACGCGTGCGCGCCGCGCTCGACAAAGTGGGGTTGCTCGGCAAAGAAAAAGCGCTGCCGGTGACGCTCTCCGGCGGCGAACAGCAGCGGCTCGCCATCGCGCGCGCCATTGTGCACCGGCCGTCGATTTTGCTGGCGGATGAACCGACGGCGAATCTCGATGCGGCTTATGCTGCCGAGTTGGGCGAACTGCTGCGGTCGTTTCACCAGGTCGGGGTCACGGTGATCATCGCGACGCATGACGAACAACTCGCTGCGCGCCTGCAACCACGCCGCATTGTGCTGGATACCGGCCGGGTCGTATCATGAAAAACTGGTTGCGCCAGCACGGCTTGTGTTTTGCGGGGGCCATCGCGCAGCTTGCGCGCACGCCACTGGCGAGTCTGCTCAACATCGGCGTGATCGGCGTGGCACTGGCGCTACCGCTGGCGTTTTATGTGGTGTTGGTCAATGTGCAGAATCTGTCGCACGACAAGTCGCCCGTGCCACAGGTCAGTCTGTTTCTCGCGCTGGATGCCCAAGCGGCCGACACGCGCGAAATCGAAAGCCTTCTCAAAAAACATTCCAGCGTTGCGAAGATTCGATACATCTCACGCGATCAGGCGCTCGCCGACCTCAAGGCGAAATCAGGGCTGGCCGACGTGATCGGCGCGCTCGGCGGCAACCCGCTGCCCGATGGTTTTGTGATCGATGCCAAAGACAACTCGGCAGCAGCGCTCGAAAGCCTGCGCGACGAATTCAAGAAATGGCCCAAGGTCGAACACGTGCAGCTCGATTCGGCGTGGGCGCGGCGGCTCGACGCAGCCCTGCAACTGGGCCGCCTTATCGTGCTGGTGCTGGGCGCGCTGCTCGCGTTCGCGCTGGTGGCCGTCACCTTCAATACGATTCGTCTGCAAATCGTCACTCAACGCGACGAAATCGAAGTCGCCAAACTGATCGGTGCGACCAACCCGTTTATCCGCCGCCCGTTTCTGTATTACGGGGCGCTGCTGGGGTTGGCGGGCGGCCTCACCGGCTGGCTCATCACGCTGGGCGGACTGCATCTGCTGAACGGCCGCCTGTCGGGACTTTCGGATTTGTATGGCGCGAGACTGCGGTTACAACATCTGTCGATGCCCGACACGCTGAGCCTGTGCGTCTTCGCCGCCGCGTTGGGCTGGTTGGGCGCATGGCTGTCAGCAAGCGGCAATCTTGCGGCATTTGATCCGCAATAGCACCGAGAAAAACATGAATAAAAACAGATACTTAGCATTGAGCCTGCTATTGCTTCGGGCCATCGCAGGCTGTGCCCTGATAGTTGCTTCAGCACATGCCGCACCCTGTCTGATCGTCACGCTCACCGGCACGCAAGGCGGCCCTTCAGTCTTCGGCGGACTGGCTGGCGCGGGCACGCTGGTGCGCTATGGCGACGACAGCAACGGCTGCAACGCAGTGCGTCTGCAATTCGATGCCGGGCGCGGCACCAGCATGCGACTGTCGCAAGTCCCCATGACGGCAATTGACCTGCACGCGATTTTCTTCACGCATCTGCATTCTGATCACGTGGATGGCCTGGGCGATCTGTTGCAAATCCGCTGGCACTTTGGCGTCAAGGCGCCCAAAGTGGATGTGGTGTGCAGCGCCGATGCCAGCGCAGGCGCTTATGCCATGAGCTGTCAAAAACTGGTGGCGCACGTCGGCGACGCCTACATCCAATCCGGCGAAATCGCGCAGCGCAGCGTGGAAGATAAAACACGGCTCGCAGGCGGGCCTGCCGCGGCGGCCAATGTTCAGACTTTCGAGCCAAAAGACGAACCGCAAGTCGTGTGGTCGCGCGGCGAGGTTAAAGTCAGCGCGATCCGTTCCACGCATATCGCCGGACACGCCTCGTATCGCGTGGACACGCCCGCTGGCAGCGTGGTGATCGGCGGCGACGCCGGCAACGATACCCCGTCCCCGCCACGCGCCACATCCGCCTCGGCGCAAGTCGAAAGACTCGCGAAATTTCCCACAGGTGCGGACATCATCGTGCATTCAGCCATTCACCCGGTGATGGGGCCGGACCAGGGCAGCGGCTTTCCCGCGCCCATATTCCACCGGCAAAGCACCGCAACCGATCTCGGTGTGATGGCGCAACGCGCAGGCGCGAAATACTTGATGCTTACCCACCTGATTCCGCCGTTGGGCGCGCGCCAGCAGGGTCCGTACAAAGTGCCGGGTGGTGCATTAACCGAAGCCGATTACAAAAAAGCCACTGAAGCCGGCGGCTTCACGGGAAACACTGTGGTCGGGACGGATATGGTGAGCGTGCGGTTACCCGCGAAGTAGCAGGTTGTGTTGTCGGCCGTATGCGCTTTTTCACACGGCTCCTGTATGAACGACTCGCAATTTCGCGCATACTCCGGGCACCCTATGAATTGCTGAACCCGCATCAAGAACAATCATGAACAAGACAGAACCCCTATTCCCGTCCTCCGCCAAATGCCCCGGCTGCGGCAAAAAAATTCGCATCAAATGGGCCGCGCCCGATGACCTGGCACCGGGACTCACCGGCCTCGGTCAGATGAAATGCCTGCACTGCCGCGCCAATCACGTGCGTGCCGTCGGCCCGCAAACCGCCATAGATGAAACTGCTCGTATCTTCACCGCGCAGATCCATGCTTCTCGTGGGGGTGATCACGCGCATGACGAACATGATCATGGGCATGGGGTAGCCGTTATACTTGGCGGAACGGGATTCGGTTATATTCGATTGCCGAGATAATGCCGTGCGAAACGAGGTTAGTTCCGGTCATCAGGAAGCGGAGAAACTTTTTGTATTGAGGCGTTGTCGGGACGCATCAAATCCAGATGCATGGACAACACAAAATGGGATCTCTGAACCGCCCCGGGAATTGAGGAGGCTCCAAAGTCTGAGAAAATGGAGCCATGACCAAATCCAATAGCAAATCTAACCGACATTCCCCTGAAGTCAAAGAACGCGCAGTACGCCTGTTGCAGGAGCACCGTGGCGAATACCCTTCCCTGTGGGCGGCCATTGAGTCCATTGCGCCCAAGATTGGCTGTGTTGCCGAAACGCTGCATGAATGGGTGCGCAAACACGAGATCGACACAGGGCTGCGCAGCGGCGTCACCA
>SYEN01000436.1 GCA_005800795.1 Burkholderiales bacterium
GCGGGAACCCATAACACACGCGGCATAACAATCGCCTTATGGATTCCCGCCTGCGCGGGAATGACGGGGTAAGTTTTGCAGCTCAGGTAACTGGCTTTGAATACCCATCAGCGCCCTGGGAAATTTCTTATAAACCAACAAAAAGGGAAGGCCATCGGCCTTCCCTTTTTACGGGTAAAACAGTTACGACTGGAACCCGTTACTTCTTGGCCTTGTCGTCTTTCTTGTCATCCTTCTTCGCGTCCTTCGCCCCTGACTTGGATTCGATGGAAGTAGCCGTCATTCGGTACTGAATGGTCACGCGGTCGCCCTTCTTGATGTTCTTGTCACCTTTGGTGTCCTTGTCGCGGGCGACTTCCCATTTTTCCTTGTCTTTTTCCACGATGATCTTGGTGTCGGTGACTTCAAGCACCGGGCCAGTAACCTGATACGCATAAGCCGAGGTGCCCACCAGCATCATTGCCGCGAATACCGCTATCGAACGTTTCATGACTTCACTCCTCCGGGTTGGTTTTGGAACGGTGCAACACTAAAGGTTCGTAACGCGCTGTGCAACCAGACGATGACACGTCAAATTTAATCATTCGTAAGTATTTGTTTTTATTAGTTATTTTTTGACACGGCACTATAGCGCTGAAACGACGGCATCCCCCATCTGGGTAGTGCTCGCAGTGCCGCCCAGATCGGCCGTCAGCTGCCGCTGTTCCGCGATCACGCGCTCCATCGCGCGCTCGATCCACATTGCCGCCTCAACCGCCTTCGTGTCACCGCGTTTACGCCCCAGCCATTCGAGCAGCATCTGGCCCGACATGATCAACGCATACGGATTGGCCATATTTTTGCCGGCAATGTCCGGCGCCGAACCGTGTGTCGCCTGCGCCATCGCCTGATGATCGCCGCACACCAGGCCCGGCGCAAGCCCCAGCCCGCCCACCAGTCCGGCGCCCAAATCCGTAACAATGTCGCCAAACTGATTGGTGGTAACCACTACGTCGTACTGCCGTGGATTCATAACCGCTTTCATCATGAAGCCGTCGATCAGCACTTCGTTGAAATGCACATCGGGGAATTCCTTCGCCACTTTGCGGCATTCCTCGGCAAACATGCCGCACACCAGCCGATAGACCGGCTCTTTGTGCAGCGCAGTCACTGTCTTGCGTGGCCGCGAGCGAGCGATCTCAAACGCCGCGCGCGCGACACGATTTGCGCCACGGCGGGTGACCACACGCGTGCCAATGGAAATGGCGTCGTTGGGCCGGAACTCACCCGCGCCTGCCACCACCGTGTCGGACGACTGCAGGCCTTCGGTCACTTCACGCAAAAAAACAATATCAACGTTCTTGTGCACCGACGGAATGTTCGGATACGACTTCACCGGCTTGATGTTGGCGTAAAGCTCAAAGCGTTTGCGCACCGGCGGCATGATCCACGTCGGGTCGTTGCGTGGATACGCGTTGTGCCCGATGGGGCCGCACAGCCAGCCGTCGGTTTTCTCCAGTTCGGCCTGCGTTTGCAGCGGAAAGGTGTGGCCGTGCAACTCGTGACCGCGTTTACCGATGGCGTGCTCGCTCCACACAATTTGCAACCCCGTCTTCGCGGCGGCCGCTTTCATGACCTTAACAGCTTCAGGCACGACTTCGAGGCCGATGTCGTCGCCCAGCAGTACGCCAATGTTCAGCAAATGGTTTCTCCCGTTTCGGTCAAGTATACTGGCTTGCCCACAACGGAGGAAACCCATGCTCGCGTCTGTCCGTGCCACGCTATGCGCTTCACTTTTCATCACACCGCTGCTCGCGGTTCACAACGTCAGCGCCCAACAATACCCCAACAAGTCTGTCCGCCTGATCGTCCCTTTCCCGCCCGGCGGTGGTGTCGATTTCGTCGGCCGCGTGGTGGGCCAGAAACTCACTGAGCGCCTTGGCCAGCAATTCGCCGTCGACAATCGCTCGGGAGCCAATGGCATTGTCGGCCTGCAAGCGCTGGTGGCTGCGGCGCCGGATGGTTACACCATCGCTGCGGTGTCGGCGGGGCCGCTTGCGTGCAATCCCCATATGTATTCCAGGCTGCCCTACGACACGCTGCGCGATTTCACGCCCATTGCCAACATGATCAATTTTCCGCTGATGCTGGTGGCGCACCCGTCGCTGCCGGTGAAAAACGTCAAGGAACTGCTCGCGCTGGCCAAAGCGCGGCCTGGCGAGATCACTTATTCGCACCCTGGCATAGGCAACACCGGGCATATCGCGGGCGAATTGTTCGATGCGGTGGGCAAAATCAAAACCACCGGCATTCCCTACAAAGGCACGGCGCCTTCAGTGATCGCCGTGTTATCAGGCGAAGCACAGCTCACGTACAGCAGCATTCCAACAGCGCTGCCGCACATTCGCGCCGGCCGCCTGCGCGCGCTGGGCGTGGGCAACGCCAAACGCATGCCCTCGCTGCCGGAGTTTCCCACGGTTGCCGAATCGGGCCTGCCGGGTTACGAAGCCTACGCTTGGGCGGGCATGTTGGGGCCCGCGAAAATGAATCCGGATCTGGTGCAGCGCCTGTCGCGCGAAATCGTTGCCACGATCAACAGCAAGGATGTTTCGGATCGCATGCTCAACGAGGGCACCGTGCCCACGCCATCGTCGCCCGATGAGTTCGCCGCTTACATCGCCAGTGAAATTAAAAAATGGGGTGTGGTGATACGCGGAGCGAATATTCGGGTTGAATAAATTATCAATTAAATCATATAGTTACATAACTCTAAGCGGTAGGTTTAGCAGCGGAATGCACACCGCGTACCCTGCTGCTATCCTTCACCAGTCAACTTCAACAAACAACACGCCCGGAGACACCCCATGAAATACAAAAAGAACGAAGCCAAGGAAGCCGCCAAACAAATGCTGCGCGGCGTGTGGACCGCACTGCCCACCAGCTTTATCGATGCCGAACGCCTCGACGAAAAAGGCATCGCGTCGAACCTTGAACACTCAATCACCCATCTGAAAATCGACGGCCACTATTGCATCGGCAACGTTGGCGAATTCTGGGCGATGACCAACGAAGAGCGCATGCGCGTGGTCGAAATCAATGTGGATGTCAACAAAGGCCGTGTGCCGCTGATCGCCGGCTGCCACCACCAAAACCCGCTCGAAGCCGCCAAGCTCTCCCAACACGCGCAGGATGCGGGCGCCGATTTCGTCATCATCCTCACGCCCTACATGGCCGCGCGCGGCGATGATGCCGTGTTCGACTACTACAAATTCGTGGCGGATCGCGTCGATATCGGCATTTGTTTATTCAACACCAACCAAGGGCATCCGCTATCGGCCAATCTCGCGAAGCGCCTCGCCACTATCCCCAACATCTGCGGTTACAAGCAGGGCGTATCCGGCATGGCTGCCGCAACCACCTTGCGCAACACCGTCGGCACCCTGATGGAAGTCAGCGTCGCCGAAGAAGCACCGTGGCTCTACAACGTAGCCGTGTGTGGCGACCACTGGCTGCTCAACTACTGCCCGCACCTCTATCAAGTGCCCGGCTACCTACCCGTGCGCGACTACACCCATGCCGCGCAAAAAGGCGATATGAATAAAGCCGTCGAAATCTGCAAGAGCATAGAGCCCCTGCGCGCCACGCTGGGCCGCTGGATTCCCGGCTACGGCAGCAGCAACCGCATGGCCATCGCCGAACAAAAATACTGGATGGAATTAGTGGGCATGGTCGGCGGCCCGGTACGCGCGCCTTGCGCCGAGATGACGGAAGAGAACAAGAAGCTGATGAAGGCTGATCTTGAAGCGACCGGATTGATTGCCAAGGCCAAGGCGGGGTTGGCAGCGGCTGCGCCGCAGAAGCGGGCGGCGTAGGGCTTTAATTTTCGTAGGGCGGCAATAAGCGAAGCACATTGCGCCGGATGTGGTGCCATGCCGTACACCATTCGGCGCAATAGGGATTGCGCCCTACGAGCTGCAATCTATTTCAAGCATCTCTTGACTCGACACCCTGCTGTTGCCCGCGTGTTTGCTTTAGTTGCTGCAATGGTTTTCGGTTGCGGACACTTTGCGTATGCGCAAAGCACATTTGTCCGAGAATCTCAAACGGTCTCCGAAAGAGTCAACGTTTACTTTTATCGGACGATAAATACTGCAGTCACGAACAGCCCCGTCGAAATCTCCATCAACGGAATGTCCGTCGGAACGCTAGGCCAAGGCGACTATATTATGATTTCAGCCCGCCAAGGCAACCATACTTTAGCGGCAAAAACGGGATTGAATTTCGGTCGCCAATATGTCGGGCCAAAATCCATCGAAGTTAAACACGGTAACGATTACTTTATTGAAATCAGGGAAACAAACAGGTCAGAAACTACGAGAACAAATTCTCTCCCCGTTTCAGTCGGTAAGTCATCCATCGTGATGGATATCCCTGCAGAAAAAATCACGACAAATATCAGGAGCTGGCAAATACTCGAAAGAGCGCACGGTGAGCCTCCACCACCTGAAATTGTTTCAAGTCGCAAAGTACCTCCGAGATATTCCCCATATTAGCTAGCATTTGGCGGTTACCGGTATCGCATGACCGAATTCGAAGTCACCCACACCCCGGAAACCCTCATCCGCATTTACGCCGCCTGGTGGAAACGCCGGTTTGGCCGCATGCGGCTGTTTGCGATGTGCGTTGCCGTCATCACTTTCACCGTGATGTTCTCTCTACGGGCTATGCCGTGGACCGCTATCATCATTGCGACGCTGGCAATCGCCTACACAGTATTCCTTGAACTGATACGCGAAACCGCGACCCGGCATGCTTTAGCGCATCTAGCGCTAATGGGCGCCGCGCCGCTGCGGTACCAGTTCTCGGACAAGATGCTGACCGAGACCTCAGGCATCGGCAGATTCGAGGTCAATTGGTCGATTTTCGAGGGCATTGAAACTGTTGGCGATACCTTACTGCTGACGCGAAAACCGCGTGACGCCGCGCAGTTCATCGCGTTTCCGTTAGACAGCCTGCCCGTTGAAGCGCTCGAGTTTCTGCAGAAGCGGTTTGGTTCACCGCAATCCTAGCAAGCGTAGCCCGTATGGAGGCCACAGGCCGCAACACGGGGAACAGTTCCCGTAATACACTACGCTCCTTACGGGCTACTTCTTTGTTACCTTGGTTATGATCTTGGCGCCGCTACCCGCGCAATCTCCGCCACACCCTTCAACCGCCCCACACCCCAACACAGCGCGATCAATTTCTCCACCCGCACCGCCGGCAATATCCCCTTGCATTGCGCGCGAAGCTTGGCTTCGAGATCGGTGTCGCTCATCGGGTTGTCCACGCTGCCCACGCAGTGCTCGACGTACTTTTCCAGCACACGCCCATCCCTGAGCGTCATCGTAATGCGCACCTGATCTTCGGCGATGCCGGCTTGCGCGGTCGCATGGGTGTTGTCCCGGACGCGCACCACCGCCGGGTTGCGCACGATGGCATCGCTGTACGCCGCCTCGCCGGCCTCATTCAGCAAAATCGCCGCCGCGCACGAATGGAAAATGCTGAATTTGCCTTCCAGCCCGGATTTCGGATCGCGCCGGCTGCACAACTCGATCACCAGCGGATGCACTTTCAAATCAATGCGCGCGATGTCGGCGAGCTTGAGTTTGTGTTCGTTGCGCAACTGCACGCAGCCATTGATGGCCGGGTGGATTACCACGCCGCAGGCATAGGGCTTGTAGCTGTTTTCCGCCATCGCCCAAGTCTTGCCCAAACCCTCGGCAATCGCCGCCGGGTCAAACTTCGTGGAAGCCACCCTTGCAAAGCTGCGCCTGCCTTCGATGGCCTGCTCCGGCCCCACGACATTTTTCTTCGCCATCAGCGCCGCTGTCAGGCCGTTGCGCGCGGCGATGCCGGGATGCAGCGGCTTGGCCATGCTGCCGAAGGTTTCGCGCACGCCGCATGCATGCGAGCCCGCGATGCCCAGCGCCCACACCATCTGCTGTTCGTTGAGCTTCAACAACCGCCCCGCCGCCGCCGCCGCGCCGAACACCCCCAGGGTCGCGGTGTTGTGCCACCCCGCGTTGTAGTGATTGGGCATGATAGCCGCACCGATGCGGCATTCGGTTTCCACGCCCAGCAAAAAAGCATGCAGAAAATCACGTCCGCTGACAGGCTGGTGCTCTGCCAAAGCCAGAATGGCGGGCAGCACCGGCGCGCTGGGGTGAATCACCGTCTTGATGTGCGTGTCGTCAAAATCGAAGGTGTGCGAGCTGGCGCCGTTAAGTAGCGCCGCCTGAAAAATGTCGACGCGCTCGCGGCGGCCCAGGATCGTTGCCTCGCGCGGGCCGGAGAATTCGTTCAGCGCGGCGAGCGTGCGCTTGATCGTCGCGTGTTGAGACGCGCCGATTGCGCAGCCTACCCAGTTCAGCAGTGCGCGCGCGCCTTCGTGGCGAACGGCTTGCGGCACGTTGACGGCTTTGTGGGTGACGAGGAATTTGGCGAGGGTGCGGGTTACAGACATTTTTTGCTCCTTTCAATAATTTTCGCTAACTGCAACAGTCCCGTAGAAATTTGAACTTAGGCGGCCCACTTAACCGGGATCGCGGACGTCCCGTCCGCATGCGGGCGAGACGCCCGCGCTCCCAGTGTGGTCATTCAACTTTTTTGCATCGCACGGCCTCTAGATAGTCGGGAGCGCCCCTCACTTCCCACCCATCTCCCGTCGTATCGCCGCCGCTAGCGACGGATCAGTTTTATCGATTGAACGCGCGATACTCTCGGCTTCCGCCAGTTGCCCAATCTTTGCATAAGCGCGTGCAAGACCCGCCCACGCGGGCGTCAATCCGCCGTCGATATCCAACGCTTGCCGGTACTGGCGCACCGCCTGACTGAATTGTCCGATGTCGCTATAACTTTCGCCGAGCAGCATCAACGTCACTGCTGAATCGCGCAGCACGATGAGCGCTTGCGTCAGCACCGCCACAGCGCGGCGCGAATCACCGGACTCGCGCAGGGTCTGCGCCAGCAGGTTCCAGCCCGCCGCCGAATCGGGCTCCAGCCGGATCACTTCGCGATAGCATTCAATCGCTCGCGGGTAATTTGCGAGCCGTGAATTAGCATAGCCCGCCACCAGCCACCAGCTGGTGTTGACCTTGTCTTTCTCCAGATTTTCATCGGCGAATTTCGCCAGCCCGGCCCAATCGCCCGCGCGCTCGAGTTCGGCCACGCGGCGGCGGTTGGTATCGCTTTCGCGTTCGAAGTTGCTCAACAATATCGGCACGGTGCCGTCGGGCAACAGCGAGAACAGCACTTGGCCAGCGGTGGTGCAGGCAGTGAGCACGGCGCACGCCAGCACCACCCCCGAGGTTTTCATCGCAGCACACATGCGCCGGTGCCTTATCTCACGCTGAACAATACTCATGAAACTCTTTTCAAAAATATCAATAAAAAACAATGGTAATTAGGGCGAAACGTAACTAAAGTAGATTTTAAGAAAGAGCTTGAATACGTTGTCGTTGCGGTGATTGTAACGGTATTCGATTTCCTTTAAATACATCGGGAAATAATACTTCGACACGCCGCGATAGTTGTAAA
>SYEN01000437.1 GCA_005800795.1 Burkholderiales bacterium
ATCCAAATCCCCAATTTCCCTGTTCCATTCAATTTCCATGGTCCCTATGACTTTTAAAGTCAACTCAAGTCCGACAGGCTGCTAGGGCTGTAATTGGAAAGCCGCACCGGGCCAGCGTACGATGCAGGTAATTTCATCCGGATCAGACGTGGCAGTTCATGACATGACATCACACGCGCGGTTCGCAAGAGGGTTGTTGTTGCTCAGTGCACTGCTCAGTGTACTGGTATGCGCGATTCCAGCGCATGCCGGCGTTGCGGCAGGCACCGAGGCGTTCACACGCGGGCGCTTTGCAGATGCACGCAAGGCGCTCGCCTTACCTGCCGAAGAAGGCGATGCGCAGGCGATGGTTTATATGGGCGAAATGCTGATGCGCGGGCTGGGTGGCACGCGCGATGAGTTGAAAGCGCGTGACTACATCACCCGTGCGCAGGCCGCGGGCAATGTGCGGGCGGCTTACGTACTCGGCGTCATGACCCTGAATGGTAATCTGGTGACACGCGACACAGTGAAAGGTGCGGAACTGGTGCGCGATGCTGCGGACAAAGGCGAGCCCGCCGCTCAGACTGTGGTGGGGACCTGGCTTGCGGGCGGCACCAATGGCTATCCCAAGGACGAAGTGAACGCGCTGGCGTGGTTTAAACTTGCGGCAGAGCAAAAAAACGCGGCGGCAATGTTCTTCATCGGCCGGTATGCCGAGCTGGGCCTGGGCGGTATGGCACAGGATCAGGTGCTGGCACTGGACTGGTATAAAAAATCCGGTGATCTGGGTTACGCCGCGGGTATGACGGCGGCCGGGCGCCTGTACGCCATGGGCCATGGCGTCAGCGCCGATGGCGCCGAAGCCTTGCGCTGGCTGCGACGCGCGGCAGCGCTCAATCATCACCAGGCTTATCAGTGGATCGCCAATGTGATGGAGTTCGGTCGCGGCGGCACGCCCAAAGACAGCGTTACCGCCTATGCCTGGTACGCTGCGATTCCCGTCAACGCGTCCGAGGCCGTGGTGAAGAACGCCACGGCAGGCAAGGAACGATTGCTAAAAACGCTTTCGGCTTCCGAGCTGGCCGAGGCTGAAAAACAGGCGCGGTCGGTGGTTACTGCCAATCGCGCCACCTTCATAACTGGACAGATCAATATCAAGCCCGGCGCCAGCGGCCAGCCGCGCACAGGGGTTTACGGTAGCGGCGTGGTGGTGAGCAGTGCGGGCGACATCGTGACCAATGAGCATGTCATCAACAACTGCGCGCGCATACGCATCCAGCCACTGGGCATGCCGGTTAGCGTGGCGGCGCGCGATGCGCGCAACGATCTGGCTTTGCTGCGCGTGGAGGGTGCGGACTTGCCGCCGGTAAAGTTGCGCTCCGGGCGCAACGTGCGCCTGGGGGATGACATCATCGCCATCGGCTATCCTTTGAAAGGCGTGTTGTCGTCCGGCGCAGTGGTGACTTCCGGCATCGTCAATGCACTGACCGGTCTGAAAGACGACACCTCGGCGTTTCAGATTTCAGCCACCGTGCAACCAGGCTCCAGCGGTGGGCCGATCTTCGACCGCAGCGGGAACCTGGTCGGCATTGTGCGTGCACGGCTGCTTTCCACCGCACAAGCCAATCCACAAAACGTGAATTTCGGCATCAATCTGGCAACAGTCAGTAATTTTCTGGACAGCTACGCGGTCGACTACCAAACAGCGGCGCCAGCCAGCAAACCGCAGGAAACCGCCGATCTGGTGGAGCGGGCGCGCAAGTCTACGGTGCAGGTGGAGTGTTACTAGACTTGGGGGCTGCAGGCGCGGCCAGATTGCCAGCGCGCGATTCCTGCTCTATGACCTGAAACTCGCCTTCGACCACGGCTTTGCCTTGCGGCATGGGCGCCGCGTTATACACGCCTGGCGAGCGCTTTAACTTGCGCAGCGTCCACCACAGGCGGACCCCAAACACCAGCGCTACTACGGCGGCGATGGCCAGCGCTACGGTCAAAAAGAAGAATCCGAGGACCACCAGCGTTGCCGTGGTGAACGCAAGTAACAGGCGGGTGAACCAATGGGGTTTCATCGGAAGGGATTAGGAAGACAACTGGCGATAGGCAAACCGCGATGAATACTGAAGACCATGATTTCCAGTATGCCGCATACCGCACCGCTTGCGGAAAGTTTACAACGGGCTGGCCCAAGCGCGGCAGTTGTGCATTGTGCTAAAGCTTCAGGGCGTTGTCGATGCAATTGCGGTACAGACGTTGCGCGACGATACCGGATAACGCTAGGATAGCTGTATGGGAAGAGAAAGCCAGACCAAGACGGTGCTGTTCGCGGACGTAACCGAAAGCAGCCGTCTTTACAACCAATTAGGCGATGTCGCCGCGCGCAACGCCATTAACGGCAGTCTTGCTGCACTGGTGGACTTGCTGCCTCGCTATAAGGGCCGATTGGTCAAAACGCTGGGGGATGCGGTGATGTGCATGTTCCCTGACGCAGCCAATGGCGTCGCTGCGGCGCGCGACATGCAGCGCGTAATCGCTGACGAAGTGCCGGGCGGCCACCCGATACGCATGCACATCGGCCTGCACGCTGGACCGGTTATTATCGATAACGATGACGTTTTCGGCGACACAGTCAACGCCGCCGCGTTCCTTACCAATGCCGCCATGGCCGATCAGATTTTGCTGTCGGAAGCCACCGAGCAGGCGTTGCCGCAGGACATGAAAGCCTGCGTGCGGCCGTTGTTTCGGTCGGTACTCAAAGGCAGCACGGAAGAATCCGCGATTTTTCAGGTGCTGTGGCGTGATGATAATATGGAACTCACCGACGTCAATTTGATGGCTTCGCGTGTTTTGCCGGCTGACGCGGGCAGTCTGGTGGTCGAGCTGGGGCAGGCGCGCGCGCGCGTGGATCGCTGGCATCCGTTGGTGTCGATGGGGCGTGATCTGGCGAGCGACATTTCCGTGCTCGATCAATTTGCTTCGCGCAAGCACTGTTCGATACGGCTGACGCGCTCCAGTTTTTATCTGGTGGATCATAGTGTCAACGGCACTTATGTCACCTTCGCCAGCGGTGAGGAGGTGCATCTGCTGCGCGGCGAAATCGTACTCGAAGGCTCCGGCGAAATCCGCCTTGGGCGCAGCCGCGAAGAAGTCGCTGACAGCACGATTATTTTCCGGCGTGACCGGCGTTCGGCCTACCGGCCTTGATCGCATTTACGGAGTTGCTGCCATGTCCAACCCCAATCTGCGCAATTACGCCGTCAACGCCCGCAGCACTGATACCCACGGACGGGTGTTGTGCAACGTGCGCAACCACCATTTCATCGTCGATGGCCCCGTGCAAAACGGCGCGCCGGGTGAGGAAGTCACACCGGCCGAATTGTTTCTGACGGGCGTTGCCGCCTGCGGCGTGGAACTCGTGCAATCGTTTGCCAAAGCCGAGAACATGCCGCTGACCGGCATCCACGTTGACATCACCGGCATGATGGATCGCACCAACCCCGTGCGGCAGGATGTCAGCGTGCTTAACAGCGTGCACGTGATATTCGATCTAAAGGGTGTGACCGCTGAGCAGGGCCATGCACTGATCGACCGCTTCAAAGGCAGATGACCGCTCTACGGCAGCGTTGCGGTCGCAACGCCCGATGTGAAAATGGAAGTCAACATCACCGCATAAAAATCGCGCCCCGTAGCCTGTACGGAGCGCAGCGTATTACGGGGCCAGCGCGACGATCAGTAAAAAATCCCCGGCGTAGACCCGCCATCAATCGCAATACTCTGCCCGGTGATCGCCGACGCATGCGGCGAGGCGAGGAAGGTGATCATAGGTGCGATGTCCGATGGCTCGACAATGCGGCCTATCGGGAATTGTTTGGCGAAGCTAGCTTCAGCTTCGGCTTCGCTCACGCCGAGTTGCTTGGCGCGGGCGGCACGGCGTGCGGGGAAGCGGTCGGTCTTGGTAAAAGGCGGATGCACGACGTTTGCGGTGATGCCCTGCGCTGCCACTGTGTTGCTGAACTGCTTGGTAAACGCGGTAATCGCTGAGGTGCCCAGCGCGCTGGGCAGCGCCGTGGCTGCAGCGTGGCGCGCGGCCGAGCCGCCGATACAGATGACACGCCCGCGGGTGGATTTACGCAAGTGGGGCAGGGCGGCGCGGCAGCAGCGCATGTAGGCCAACGTCTTTCCGGTCAGCCGCTCCATCAGCCCTTCGTCGTCGAGGGTTTCGATGTTGCCGCTGACAGCGGTTGAGGCGTTGTTGACCAACACATCGAGCCCGCCGAACGCATCGATCGTGGCTTGCACGACGTCGATGCAACCTTGCGCGGTGAAGAGATCGACCGCTACGGCTTTCGCTTTCACGCCCTTGGCCTTGAGCTTGGCTTCCGCTTCGGCGAGCGCCACTTTGTCACGGCCACACACGACGACATTTGCGCCTTCATCCGCAAAAGCCAGGGCGATGGCAAGGCCGATGCCGCGATTGCCGCCGGTGACCAGTACCGATTTACCTTTTAATCCCAGATCCATGTGCTTTTCCCTGTTTGCAAATAATAGGTTTAAATCGTATCGGCCAGGCCGTTGATGACATCTTTTGCGCTGCGCTTTTTCG
>SYEN01000438.1 GCA_005800795.1 Burkholderiales bacterium
AAAACAGCGCCGCCGCAAACACCGCGATCACGGTTGCCACGCTCGACAGTTTGCGATGCTTGCGAAACAGGTTCGAGGCCAGCGCCAGCAACGCCAACACGCCGCCCTCGCCTTTGTTGTCGAATCGCAGCACGAAAATCACGTACTTCAACGTCACTATCAACATCACCGCCCAGAAAATCATCGACAGTACGCCGAATACGTTCGTCTCGGACAGTGGCAACGCGTGTTCGCCGCCAAACGCCTCCTTGAACGCATACAGCGGGCTGGTGCCGATGTCGCCGAATACCACGCCCAGGGCGCCAAGGGATAGCGCAGCCAGCCGGCGGACTTTATGGTGCGGAGCAGAATCAGAGATGTGCATTACCACGAATTCCCTTAGGTCATATACCGGAAATTTTGACATGCTGCAAAGCAGCAATTACGCAAATGTACTACATTTGTTGATCGTGCACCAAGTAAGCCGTTTGCGACGCCGCGGCGTTGGCGTGCCCGCGTTGATAGGGCAGCGCAAAATCGCATGGCGCGCCTTTGCAACCGCCGTGTGATAAGGCATCATCGATCAGAAGCTTTTTTCGCCAAACATTTTTACCCTGAAACATGCACGCCACTCTGCAACCCGTACTCGTGCTGCTAGCCTCTGCCGTGCTGGTGGTGGTGCTTTTCCGCTATCTCAAACAGCCGCCTCTGCTCGGCTATCTGATCGTGGGCGTGGCAATCGGACCCCACGCGCTAGGGTGGGTACGCGAAACCGAAACCGTGCGCGAGCTGGCAGAAATCGGCGTAGTGTTTCTGATGTTCAGCATCGGCCTGGAATTCAGCCTCGCCAAGCTGCGGGCGATGCGCCGTACCGCCCTCGGGCTGGGGTCTGCACAGGTGGCAGCCACGCTGCTGGCGGTGATGGGCGTGGCCCTGCTGCTGGGCGTGCCGTGGCAGGGCGCGCTGGTGCTGGGCGGCGCGCTGGCGATGTCGTCCACCGCAATTCTCGCCAAGCTGTTGGCCGAACGCTTTGAGCTCAATACCGAGCACGGCCGGCAGATCATCGGCATTCTGCTGTTTCAGGATATTGCGGTGGTGCCGCTGCTCATCATAATTCCGGCGTTGGCCGCACCCGCGGGCGATCTCGCGGCGAGCGTGGGCTGGGCGATGCTGAAGGCCGCGGCCGTGCTGACATTACTGTTGTTTGCCGGCCAGCGCGTGATGCGTTCGTGGTTTCACGTGGTGGCACGCGGCAAGTCATCCGAGTTGTTCGTGCTCAACGTGCTGCTGGTAACGCTGGGTATCGCCTACATCACCGAGCTTGCCGGCCTGTCGCTCGCGCTGGGCGCATTCGTCGCCGGCGTGCTGATATCAGAAACCGAATACCGGCATCAGGTGGAAGAAGACATCAAACCGTTCCGTGATGTGTTACTGGGGCTTTTCTTTGTCACCATCGGCATGCTGCTCGATTTTCGCGTGACGTGGCAAAACGCCTGGGTGGCCGTTATTCTGGTGGCGCTGGTGGCGACAAAAACCCTGCTGATTTTCGGCATCGCGCGGCTGGCCGGCACCAGTGCCAGCGTCGCGCTGCGCACGGGCCTCGCGCTCGGTGCATGCGGCGAATTCGGTTTTGTGCTACTGGCACACGCCAACAACGCGCGCATACTCAGCCCGGAATTTCTGCAACCGGTGCTGGCAGCGATGGTGCTGTCGATGCTGGCAACACCTTTCATCATTCAGCGCTCGGAAGCCATCGTGAGGCGGCTTAACGCCAACGAATGGATGATGCGTGCGATGCAGTTGCACAATATCGCAGTGCAATCGATGGCTGCCACCGAACATGTTCTGATCTGCGGCTACGGCCGCACCGGTCAGAACCTTTCACGTTTTCTAGAACAGGAAAACATGCCAGTGATCGCGCTCGACATCGACCCGGAGCGTATCCGCGAAGCGGCCGCCGCAGGCGAGCACGTGGTGTTTGGCGATGCCGGGCGGCGCGAGGTGCTGGTCGCCGCCGGTCTGATGCGGGCGCGCGTGCTGGCCATTACCTACGCCGATACGGGCTCGGCGCTGCGCATCCTGGAACATGCCCATGCACTGCGGCCGGATTTGCCCGTGGTGGTGCGCACGCAGGACGACACCGACATCGATAAACTCAAAGCGGCCGGTGCGGCCGAGGTGGTGTCCGAAATTATGGAAGGCAGCCTGATGCTCGCCTCGACCACGCTGATGCTGGTTGGCACGCCTTTAAACCGCGTGCTGCGGCGCATCCGCGAAACACGCGAACATCACTATCACCTGTTTCGAGGCTTTTTTCGCGGCGCGACCGATGCGCGGGATGACTACGAAGATGCCGACCATGTGCAGCATCCGCGCCTGCATTCAGTGATGATCACGCAGGGCGCCCCAGCCATCGGCAGCAATTTTGCCGCGCTGGATCTGGCTTCACTCGGCGTGGAAGTCAGTGCAGTGCGCCGCCGCAACGTGCGCACTGTCGATCCCGGTCCGGACACGGTGATTGAAGAAGGCGACATAGTAGTCATTCTCGGCACGAAAAAAAACATCGCTGCCGCAGAAATGAAGCTACTGGAAGGCTAACGCAGACGTAAAAATTTATCAATAAAAACAGATGGTAATTAGGGCGAAACGTAACTAAAGTAGATTTTAAGAAAGAGCTTGAATACGTTGTCGTTGCGGTGATTGTAACGGTATTCGATTTCCTTTAAATACATCGGGAAATAATACTTCGACACGCCGCGATAGTTGTAAA
>SYEN01000439.1 GCA_005800795.1 Burkholderiales bacterium
GATTCATGAACTGCCTCGGTGGCTATGTGGCGCACTTGGGCACGTACAGCCTCGGCGCGGCACGCACGCTGCTGCCGCGCATCTTGATGGATATGGATGTCATGCGCTCGCAGCAAACCGCGTGGGTGTCGCTGGAACAACATTGCGAATTGCTGGTGGCCTTCGGCGGCGTGCCGTCGAAAAACGCGCAGGTCAATTCCGGCGGCATCAGCCAGCATGAGGTGCGCCCGATGCTGAAACGGCTGGCAGCGGCGGGCGTGAAATTTGTCAACGTGTCGCCGCTGCGGCAGGATTTTGAGTCGGGCCCCGGCGCGGAATGGGTGCCGCTACGCCCCAACACCGATACCGCCTTCATGCTTGGCCTTGCACACACCCTCATCGCAGACAACCAACACGACAAAGCGTTTCTCGCCAAATACTGCACCGACTTCGAGCCGTTCCGCAAGTATGTGATGGGCGAATCCGACGGTGTCGCCAAGAGCGCACAGTGGGCCGCGCACATCTGCGATGTACCGGCCGAGTCCATCACGAACCTTGCCCGCCGCATGGCGCAAAGCCGCACCATGATTAACGTGGCGTGGGCCTTGCAGCGGGGCGACCACGGCGAACAACCGTACTGGATGGGCATCACGCTTGCCTGCCTGCTCGGGCAAATTGGAACGCCGGGCGGCGGCTTCGCGCTCGCCTATGGTCCGGTGGGGATCGAGGGTGCCAATGCGCGCACCGTGCCCGGCCCTCTGCTGCCACAAGGCATGAACGCCGTGAAGACACCGATCCCGGTGGCGCGCATCACCGACATGCTGGAAAACCCCGGCGGAAAATACGATTTCGACGGTAAGGTGTGCACCTACCCTGACATCCGCCTGATTTACTGGGCGGGTGGCAATCCGTTTCATCATCATCAGGATCTGAACCGCTTTGTGCGCGCATGGCGCACAAAACCGGAAACGATCGTCGTCAACGAGCAATACTGGAACCCCGCCGCCAAGTTCGCCGACATTGTGTTGCCCGCCAACACCATGTTGGAACGCGACGACATCGGTTCCAGCAACCGCGACCGTCACATGATCGCCATGAAGCGCGCCATCGATCCGGTGGCCGAATCCCGCAGCGATTACGATATTTTTTCGGAGCTGTCCGGCAAGCTCGGCGTGAAAGAGAAGTTCACCGAAGGCCGCAGCGAAGCCGCGTGGCTGCGTCATATGTACGACGTTGCGCGCGAACGCGCCAAAAAAATCAGCGTCGAGCTGCCATCGTTCGAAGCCTTCTGGTCTGAAGGTCTGGTGGAAGTACCGGCACCACTAGAGCCTGCCGTGATGCTGAAAAAATTCCGCGAAAACCCAGTGCAAAACAAGCTGCCCACGCCGTCGGGCAAGATCGAAATCACCTCGCCTACCATCGCGGCGTTCAACTACGACGACTGCCCCGGCCACCCGGCGTGGTTCGCGCCTGCCGAATGGCTGGGGAGTGAACTTACGAAAAAATATCCGCTGCACCTAATGTCGCACCAACCCTCAACCAAGCTGCACAGCCAGTACGATCACGGCAGTGTCAGCGTGGCCTCAAAAATTCAGGGCCGCGAAGCGATGACGCTCCATCCGCAAGACGCCGCCGCGCGCGGCATCAAGGCCGGCGACGTGGTGCGCGTATTCAATGACCGTGGCGCGTGTCTGGCTGGAATCAAAATCGACGATGGCGTGCGGCAAGGTGTGGCCGTGCTGCCCACCGGCGCGTGGTTTGATCCGCTCGATTTAAGCGTCGACAACTCGCTCGAAAAACACGGCAACCCCAACGTGCTGACGCTGGACAAAGGCACCTCGAAACTCACCCAGGGTTGCACGGCGCATACCACGCTAGTGGAGGTGGAGTTATTCAAGGGCGAGTTGCCGCGTGTTACGGCGTTTGATCCGCCGATGTTTGTTCAAAAATAATTGTTTAAAATCAGATACTTAAGTTATATTCAACAGCTGCAGGTTGAGTGCACCTCACAACGGTATCTTTGCCCGCCCTTCTCCATCTCCAAATACTCGCGCTCGAACTGGGTGGACAGCCCATCCGGCGATGGCGCCGGTACGGTTGTTGACTATCGCGTTACTGCCAAAGCGCTCGCTGAATTCTTACGCAGCGACCATCCACTCTCCTTCGACAACCGGTTGCCAGTATGCCGTTCTGAATCAGGAGTACCGAGACGTGATCGCCGCCGCGATTGACCAGCCCGCGCTGTAGGCGGGCGGAGGCACCGTCAATCTCCACGAATTTCGCAAGCTCAGCAGCCATCACAGCAATCGACAGTAGAATCGGATTTATGCAATCCCGACATTTCCCCAGCCTTTTGCGTCCTGCGCGGGTTTACCGCCGGTGCTGGACGTGGCAGACCTTTTGCGTGGCCGCAAGCCTGATCTTATGCGCGCAAGCGCAGGCACAATCTCCCGGCGCATGGAAGCCCACGCGCAACATCGAGCTGGTTGCGGGCTCGGCAGCCGGCGGCGGCTCGGACAATCTTGCGCGGCTGGTGCAAAAAATTCTGCACGAGCAAAAAATCGTCGATGCGCCGCTGACGGTCATCAACAAGCCCGCGTCCGGCGGCGTGGTGGCGTGGCTGGGGCTGAACCAAAATCCGATGGACGGCCACCATCTGGCAATCAGCACCGCGAATCTCGTCACCAATCACATCACCGGGCGCAGCACGCTGCATTTCTCGGAGGTGACGTCGGTGGCGCAGTTGTTCAGCGAAGCGGTGGGCATCGCCGTGCTCGCCGATTCCCCCATCCGCAACGGGCACGATCTCGCCGCGCGCCTGAAAACCGACGCCAATGGCGTGAGCGCGGCCATCGGCACCAGCCTGGGTAATTCCGGCCATATTGCACTGGCGCTGGTCACACAAACGGCGGGCGGCGACGCGAAAAAACTCAAGGCCGTGGTGTTTCAATCCGTGTCACAAGGCATCACTGCACTCATCGGCGGACATGTGGACGTAGTTAGCACGGCCGCCTCCAACCTCGCCCCACACCATATCGCCGGACGTATCCGCATCATCGGCCTCACTGCGCCGCGCCGTTACGCGGGCGCTCTGGCGGGCGTGCCCACGTGGCGCGAACAGGGTGTTGCAGTCGACGTCGACAATCTGCGTGGCGTGATCGGCCCCAAGGCCATGAGCGCCGCGCAGATTGCGTATTGGGAAGCGGCACTGGCACGTGCTGTCGCCACCAGCGAGTGGAAATCGCATCTCGAAAAAAATCAGTGGACGGAAAACTTCGCCGGCGCCGAAGCCAGCCGCAAAATATTGAGCGAACAGCAGGATGAAATGCGTGCCGGGCTGATAGCGTTAGGAATGGCGAAGTAACCGCCCATGAATCTACCGCGAGACACTTAGCCGGGCACCTCGCCATGAGTACGGACAAACCCATTCAACAGCTGGCAAACGCGGTGCGCGATCTGTTGACTAGACATATCAAAGCCAACACCGCCGCAGATGATGCCCGCCGCGAAACAGAACGCGACGTCCGTGTACAGGCCGCTATTACAGAGCTGACGCGCGCAGGCAAATTACCGCCGCGTGCGTCCGCCGCCCCGTCTGCGACACCATCAGCGCCATCCGCACCAGCGCCTTCAGCCGCAGCACCCGCCCGCGACGAAACCGGTGCAGACCCAGCGGTAATGCAATGGATGGCGGGCGCCGACATTCAAGGCAGCAAACACCTGCTGCGTATCGTGGGTGATTCCCGGCCGGCCAACAC